>NZ_JAMQAU010000006.1:0-284878 GCF_023701505.1 Pseudomonas sp. SR18
GCAACGTCCTGCGCACCCCGGCGAACAACAAACTGCGCATGGACGACACGCGGGGGCAGGAGCACGTCAAGCTGAGTACTGAGCACAGTGGCAAGAGCCAGTTGAATCTTGGGCATTTGGTGGATGGTCAGCGCAAACCCCGAGGCCAGGGCGCCGAATTGCGTACGGATGGCCATGCCGCCATCCGTGCAGGCAGCGGGATCTTCATCAGTGCGGACGCACAGCCCAAAGCGCAGGGCCAGATGCTTGAAATGAGCGCAGCACTGGGCCGGCTACAGCAGGCGGGAGAACAGTTGGACGGGTTGTCGGCAGACGCCCAGGCAGCCCAGGCAGACTCTGCCGATGTAGAGGCCCAGTTGAAGTTGCTCAAGCAAGACCTGGAGCAACTCAAGTCGTCCGTGCTGATGTTCAGCGCGCCTGCTGGCGTAGCCATGACCAGCGGCCAGCACTTGCAGTTGGCGGCTCAACACAACCTGATGATCAACGCCGGGGCCGAGGCAGATATCAGCGTGGTCAAGCGGTTGTTTATCGGCGTGGGTCAAGGGATAAGCCTGTTTGTGCGCAAGCTGGGGATCAAGCTGATCGCCAATCAAGGGGCGGTAAAGATCCAGGCACAAAACGACAAGCTGGAGCTACTCGCGCGTCACGGCTTGGAGATCACCAGTACCGAGGACGAGATCCATATCACGGCGAAAAAGAAAATCACCCTCAACGCAGGGGGCAGTTACATCACCCTTGATCAAAGCAGCATCGAGTCTGGGACGTTGGGCGACTACCTCATCAAGTCGGAGCACTACGCGTTCTCCGGCCCCGCCAGCCTGAAAGCCGCACATCCCGAATATCCGCAAAACCTTTTCAAACAACCGCTGCGGCTCAGCATGCCGCAAACCCCCAATGCCTCTGATCAAGGCTGGGCAGGCATGCCGTACACGCTGTACGCCGACGGTGTCGTGCTCAAGCAAGGCGTATTGGACAAGTCCGGGCACGTGTTAATCGACCACGCGGTCGTCACCCAGCAATACCGAATCGCGTTGGCCAACGGCGTGAGCTGCCAGATCCCGGTCCCCACCGACTACCGAAACGCCGAACAAGGCCATCTTGCCAATGGCGGCATGCATAACCACCGCTCGCAAGCCGACGCCGAGGTAAGCCAGCCCACCTCGCACACCGACCATCGTGCCCTGTACGCCGCAGCGATCAGCGCAATCAGTGACCAGGAAGGGAAAACCTCATGATTGAACCCGACATCATCAGCCCCGTCGCCCTGCAACACGCCCAGCAGGTCACTTGCACACCGCCCTGGTACGTGCAGAGCACCGAATACCCGCCCGCGCTGGCGACCTATCAACCTCTGATTAACGGTGAAGAAGCCTTCAAGGCCGTGCACCTGGCGATCGCCCAGGCAACCAAAACGGTCGACATCATCTGCTGGGGCTTCCAGCCGTCGATGTTCTTCATCCGTGATGGCCGTGCGCCGTGCATCGGTGAACTGCTGATGGCCAAAGCGCGGGAAGGGATTGAGGTGCGGGTGCTGGGCTGGGAAGCACCGTTTAATAGTGCTGGCTTAGGGGGTGAGGCCAACCTGCCCGGCAAAGGCCCGCTACGTATCTCGGATCGGGCGCTGCAAAACGCCACGCAGGATCAGTACGCCTATGACCGCTATTGGTTTGCCCGCTGTGCGACGGCCGATTACATCGCGGCAGGGCTTAGGGCGGCGCGCAGTATTCCGGTATTTGTCGGCCGTGGTTTCAGCGTCTATGAGCGGGCTGAAATCGCCTATCAGGCCAAATACAAAAGCCTCGACCCGCAGCTCAGTCACAGCACGTTGGGCGCCCTGGCCGTCGCCGCGACTCACCATCAGAAAACAGTGCTGGTCGACTACGAACTGCCGGACAGCGCCGTTGGTTTTGTCATGGGCCACAATATGCTCGATGAGTACTGGGACACCGACCGGCACTCGGCGCTCAATCGCACCGAGGGCAGCAAACCTGCACCTGATTGCGGCCCCCGTGGCGATACCCCTCGTCAGGATATTTCCAGCCAGGTCAGCGGGCCGATTCTGGAGCACCTGCACCATAACTTCGCCAGCGCCTGGCGCAAGGAAACCGGCGAGGACCTGCTCGCATCGCGCAAGGCGATGGTGCTGGGACCACAACTGCAATGCACTCCCGGCGTCACCCGGCAAGTGGCGCAAATCCTGCGCACCCAGGCACAAGACGGCAAGCGCGACATCGAAAAGGTCTACCTGAAGGCGGTCAACAACGCGACGCAGTTCATCTACATCGAGAACCAGTACTTTCGCTGGCCACCGCTGGCCGAGGCCATCAAAAAAGCGGCGGCTGACCAGACCCGTGCAGGGCGCGATCCGGGCCTGCATGGCAACCTGCACCTGTTTGTGATCACCAATGCCAGCACTGACGGCGTAGGCCCTGGAAGCTTGAACACCCAGCGCATGCTCGAAAGCCTCGGGCGCGGTGAGACCATTCCTGAAATCACCAAGTTGCAGCGCATTGAAAGGGTCAAAGCCCAAGCCGAAGCGCAGACGCCGACCTTGGCGGAACTCCTCGAACGACAAGCCTTGCTCACCTTGACCAGCCTCACCGACGCACTCGGTGGTGGCGAGATGAGCGACAAAGCCCGAGAAGCCCAACGCGTGGCCGCCAGAAACAATGCCATTCGACAGATGGATCTCAGAGCAGAGATTGCGGCAATCGAAGACAGCACGGTTAAACCAGAATCGCGCCCCGGCCTGAAAGTGCACGTGTGCTCACTGGTTGCACCGGATTCGCCTGCGGGCAAGCCGTGGATGCCGGTGTACATCCATTCCAAACTGATGATCGTCAATGACGTGTTCACCACCCACGGCTCAGCCAACATCAATACCCGCAGCATGCAGGTGGATAGCGAGCTGAATATTGCCCATGAGTGGATGAGTGTGACGCGGGGGTTGAGACGACGGTTGTGGAACCTGCATACGGATGGGAGGGGGGCGCAGGATGAGCCGAAGAAGGCGTTCGATGCTTGGCAGAAGCTCATCAATAGCAACAAAGCTCGCCAATTGGAAAAGTCGACACCCGACTCACCGCTTGTTGAGTTTTATTACGACGACAAGACCGTGAAGGACCTCGACTGATGCGCATTTTCCTGCTGTTGACAAGCCTGCTACTGGCCGCCTGCGATAACGGCAGCGCCCCTACCCACCTGACCCAGGACATTTCCATGAACCCACTGACAGATATCAAAGCCAAGTTGAGCTTTACCTGTGCACATGAGCGGATCCCTGCTCCGTCCGCAGAGTCTGATGTGCTGTTCCAGTACGCTCGTTGGTTGCAAAAAAACAACCTGCTGAAGCAGGAGAAGACAGTCGATCTGGAGATTGAACGACTGTATCGCATCGCCAGCGAGAATGGCCATTTCAAGGCCAACATCAACCTGCAAAACGGCGCCATGCGCGGTCAGTTCAAGCTCCGTGGCGCAGATCACCTGCGCCTGAGCCAGCAACTGATCGAGGCAAATGTGGCGACGGGGTACTACTTTATCGGCGTTTTCCTGAAGAACGGTTCAGCCGGACTGAAGCAGGATGCTGCTATGTCGCTGCGCTACATCCGAAAGGCGGCCGACGAAGGCAGTGCGCAAGCGCAATACGATGTGGGCGACATACTGGCGCCGATTGACATAGCGCCTGATGTTGCCCGACAGATGCGCCGCTGTGCGGCCGAACAAGGTCATGGCAAGGCAGCTATTGCTTTGGGTGTCGACCTTAAAAATGAGGGGCAGTACCAGGAAGCGCTTGAAGTCTTCCAGATGGGTGTTGCAGCAGGCAACGAGGGCGCTGCCGGCTGGTTGAAAGATGGCTTCCGAGGTCCTCCTCCTTCCGACACGTTTAACTACCTCGACCTACAGCAAGACCTCGAACGCGCTGATCGCTATAAAACAATCTGGAGTCTGCTAGCGGACTACTCCTACGCCGATCCCAAAGTCCCCGAAATCAACGAGATCCTCCCCCTCCCCCCCGCCAAACTCCCCGCCTGGAACGGCAAGCTGCAATGGCTGGAAGCGCGCCTGGCCAATATCCCCCCGCCAAAACCCAGCGAAGCACTGATCCAGCAGCTAGCCAAGGCCAAACTCCTGGAACCGGCAACCGGCAGAGCCACCCCCGACTCTCCCGCGTTCATCAAGGCCAGCCACCTCGAACCGACCTGCTCCAGCGGCCAGGCCTGCCCGCAGACTGGCTACTGGCAGGCATTGAGCCTGAGTCGCAATGTCTACTCGCAGCTCACAGATGGCACCGTCCGCCGTTTCGAAGAGAACGAGATCATGCCCACGCTGAAGGTTCAGAGTCACAAACCGCGCTTTCTGCTGCCCGACATCATCACGGTCAGCGAGGAAAGTATTGAATGGCGGCTGCTGGGGTAAGGTATGAAGAACAGGTTCCTCCTGCTGGCAAGTCTGCTGCTCGCTGCCTGCGATACCGGCAGTGCCCCTGCTTACCGGTCCCAGTTCACTTCCGTGAACCCGCTGACCGAGATCAAAACCAAGCTGGCCTTTGACTGTGTACACGAGCAAATTCCCGCATCGTCCGCCGAGGCCGATGAGCTATTCGAGTACGCTCGCTGGCTACAGAAAAACAACCTGCTCAAGCAGGACAAAAGCGTCGACGCCGAGATCGAGCGCTTGTACCGGATTGCTGCCGAAAATGGCCATTACAAGGCCAATATCAACCTGCAAAACGGCGCCCGGCGGGGCCACTTCAGGCTCTCTGGCGCGGATCAACTGCGTCTGAGCCAACAACTGATCGATGCAAATGTGGCGACGGGGTACTACTTTATCGGCGTTTTCCTGAAGAACGGTTCAGCCGGACTGAAGCAGGATGCTGCTATGTCGCTGCGCTACATCCGAAAGGCGGCCGACGAAGGCAGTGCGCAAGCGCAATACGATGTGGGCGACATACTGGCGCCGATTGACATCGCGCCTGATGTTGCACGGCAGATGCGCCGCTGTGCGGCTGAACAGGGTAATGGCGATGCAGCTATTGCTTTGGGTGTCGACCTTAAAAATGAGGGGCAGTACCAGGAAGCGCTTGAAGTCTTCCAGATGGGTGTTGCAGCAGGCAACGAGGGCGCTGCCGGCTGGTTGGACGATGGCTTTCGAGGTCCTCCTTCTTCCGATACGTTGAACTACCTCAACCAACAGCAAGACCTCGAACGCGCTGATCGCTATAAAACAATCTGGCGCGTGCTTGCGAGGTACTCGTACGCCGATCCAAAAGTCCCCGAAATCAACGAAATCCTCCCCCTACCCCCCGCCAAACTCCCCGCCTGGGACGGCAAGCTGCAATGGCTGGAAGCGCGCCTGGCCAATATCCCCCCGCCAAAACCCAGCGAAGCACTGATCCAGCAGCTAGCCAAGGCCAAACTCCTGGAACCGGCAACCGGCAGAGCCACCCCCGACTCTCCCGCGTTCATCAAGGCCAGCCACCTCGAACCCACCTGTTCCAGCGGCCAGGCCTGCCCCCAGACTGGCTACTGGCAGGCATTGAGCCTGAGTCGCAATGTTTACTCGCGGCTCACAGATGGCACCGTCCGCCGTTTCGAAGAGAACGAGATCATGCCCACGCTGAAGGTTCAGAGCCACAAATCCCGCTTTTTGCTGCCCGACATCATCACGGTCAGTGAAGAAAATATTGAATGGCAACTGCTGGGGTAAGGTATGAAAAAAAGGTTCCTCCTGCTGGCAAGTCTGCTGCTGGCTGCCTGCGATAACGGCAGCACCCCGACTGACCGGCCCCAGTTCACTTCCGTGAACTCGCTGACCGAGATCAAAACCAAGCTGGCCTTTGACTGTGTACACGAGCAAATTCCTACGCCGTCCGCCGAAACCGATGAGCTGTTCCAGTACGCACGCTGGCTACAGAAAAACAACCTGCTCAAGCAGGACAAAAGCGTCGACGCCGAGATCGAGCGCTTGTACCGGATTGCTGCCGAGAATGGTCATTACAAAGCCAATATCAACCTGCAAAACGGCGCCATGCGCGGTCAGTTCAAACTCCGTGGCGCAGATCGCCTGCGTCTGAGCCAGCAACTGATAGAGGCGAATGTGGCGACGGGGTACTACTTTATCGGCGTTTTCCTGAAGAACGGTTCAGCAGGACTGAAGCAGGATGCTGCTATGTCGCTGCGCTACATTCGAAAGGCGGCCGACGAAGGCAGTGCGCAAGCGCAATACGATGTGGGCGACATGCTCGCGCCGATTGACATCGCGCCTGATGTTGCCCGGCAGATGCGCCGTTGCGCGGCTGAACAGGGCAATGGCAATGCAGCTGTCGCTTTGGGTGTCGATCTTAAAATCGAGGGTCGGTACCAAGAAGCGCTTGAGGTCTTCCAGATGGGCGTTGTGGCAGGTCGCGAGAGCGCTGCTAGTAGGTTGGATAAGGCCTTTCGCGGTCCCCCCTCATCCGATAGGTTGTACTACCTCAACCAACAGCAAGACCTCGAACGCGCTGATCGCTATAAAACAATCTGGCGCGTGCTTGCGAGGTACTCCTACGCCGACCCAAAAGTCCCCGAAATCAACGAAATCCTCCCCCTCCCCCCCGCCAAACTCCCCGCATGGGACGGCAAGCTGCAATGGCTGGAAGCACGCCTGGCCAATATCCCCCCGCCAAAACCCAGCGAAGCACTGATCCAGCAGCTAGCCAAGGCCAAACTCCTGGAACCGGCAACCGGCAGACCCTAACGATAAGGCTGGGCGCATCCCGCCATTCCCAGTCGCCCGGCAAAGCTGATCTGCGGCTCAGCCAAGCCGTTTTTTCCCAGTGCATTCGAACACGCGCTTCAATGCCACTTGAACACCTCCTGCACAACCTCACTGACAGGCCGTGAAGCATGAGGCCCGTGCCCCGCTGGCCGTGGAAGCCGCTCCAGCACCTGGACGATGTTGCCCGTCTGATCGTGGCGCACCAGTACAAAGCGCGGCAAAGGTGTGCTGCGTACTGCACGCTTGCGAATAATTCTGACGGGCAAGTGTTCGGCGATCACGCCGCCATTGTCTTTGGCCTTTTCCAGCGCCTGTTGAATCGCTTTCACGTTTTCCTCGTACAACGCCCGGTTGTTTTTAGCCTGGTCCAGCAACGCAATGCCAAACAGGGTCGAGTCGGCGTTATGCGCTTGGGGCGCCTTGGCGAACAAGCTCAAGGTCGCCTCCTGCACCTCGTCACCCAAGTGGCGAAAATGGTTGGGGTCCGTTGTTTTCCCCAGGTTGAGCAGGTCTGCGATGTCCTCGCGCCCCCCCTTGATCGCGCCGGAATACACGTAATCCTCATCACCCGGAAATCCATGGGCCTGTTCATGGATCAGGGTGTTGGCCATAGCCTCATCGCTACGCCCCATGTAGCGGTAATAGTGCGTGGCGCCGTCCACATTCACTTCAATATATTTTTCCTGAAGGTTGCCTGCCTTGTAGCGGCTGTAGGACGACGGCAGGAGTTGGGCCTGCCACTCGGGACCCTCGTTTTCAAGGAAGTTGATGTTGGAAAGATCCAGTTTATCCAAGTCCGCTTTCATGGTGCGCTGCTTGCGCGTAAAGGCAGCTACTGCATCATCGGAGTCCGAACCGAAGAACGTTTTGCACACAAATTTGAGATCTTTCTCCAACTCAGGATCGGACAACGCACGCAGGGCGCCATTGAGCCGCTCCCGGGCGATGGGCAGTGCCCGTTCAATGGCTTGACGGCTTTGTTCAAGCGGGGTTGTTGCGGTGGACGCTTCGGCGGTTGCCAGGGTAGGCAGTTGAGCGGGATCCTGTGAACGCAGATCCTCACCGTCAACAGACGGCCTGCGCATTTTCCGAGGACGCTCGGTGGCAAAGGGCCGGGGGCCAAGTTGCTCTTTCAGCGCGGTATTCCAGGTTGTACGAAGCTCACCCAAGGGCTTGCCCAGACGAAAGAAACTGCGCTTGCTCAACCATTCGTAGCCTTGCTGTAACGGTTGCTCCAAGCCCGCAACAGGATTGAACAGGCTATGGGTCAGCTTGCCAAACGCCCTGGTAGCCGCCGACACCTTGGACAGTGCGGTTTCTGCCCGACTGACAGCCTGTGCCCCTTCCACAGCCTCGCCCGCAACCACTGAACCGATCATCAAGGCGTCGAGTGCGCAGCCGGTGAGCGCGCCAAGGTCGGTCTTTACGCGACCGGAGGAGATGTCGTCATAGCAGCCCTTAAAGGGAATAAGCAGGTTTTCAATCGTCTGTACCGCTTCTTGCGTGCGTGCCTGGAAACGCTCACGCGCCGTTGAGCCCATGGCGGAGCCCAGGAGTTCCTGTCGATTGAGCACCAGATCATGGCGCCGCACATAGGCGGCAAAATCCCTGCTCTTCGGCGAAAAATATCCGCCGTCTGCCATTAATCCACGCCCGCCACCGGCCGGCAGGGTTTCGCGCAAGGCTCGTATCTGTACTTCGGACTCCGCAGCCCCTTGGCCGTCCACATGGGATTGCAGTTTTGTCACCCACAGACGGGGCACGACAGCTTCGCCTCGGGCCAGTGTCTTCAGGAACGCCGGACGCTCGAAGTACTCGCCCCTCAAGGGCCAGAACTCAAAACACTTTGCCTCTTCACCCTGTCCCGCCTGGACGATAAAACCATAACGCCCCTTTACGCGTTCCTTTTGTTCATCCGCACTGCTGATGGACTTTCCCTCGGCAGTGATGGACTCGGCCTCCACCCTGTAAAACGTCAGTTCTTCTCGCTCCAGCAACTGTCGGTCCTGGAAAGGCATTTTGCTGAATAAGTCCTTGATACGTGTAGTGATGGCCGAACTGAACGTGTCGACACCCAACTTTACAGACTGCTCGAGTCGGTCTTTGGTAAAGCGAAGCCGATCAAAACCCGATTGCAGATCGGCGAGATCCCCGGCCACGTCCACCGTAATGCCGCCAAACGGGCCGTTGGCCACGTGTTGCGCATACTCGCCACTCTTCAACGCGCCCATCATATGCAGGTCAATCAAGCTCAATTCATGCTCGGGGTCGGCCATGAAAAAAGGCATCGGATAGGTGTCTTTTTGCACGGGTTTTTCCAGGTCCCGCTTTGGGAACGCCACCTTGAGGTCCGCTTTTGCCAATTCTCTGCGTGTCAGGGGAGCCGTCTGCAGGGCGGCGGTGGCTTTATGCGTGGTCTCGATATAGTCGTTGTATTTCTGAGCGCTCTTGCGCAGATCTTCGACGGTGTAATGGTCATCCGCGCGGCCCACGATCACACCATTGAGCACGCCCCAATCCAGCAACGGATCGGCCTCGGCCGCCAGGAAAAACGGCATCAGCGCGGGTATTGGCGGCTGGAGAGCCGCACGCTCCAGCACTTGAGCATACGTCAGGGTCCGACTCGACCCTGGCGCGTGCGCTTCAAGCAGGGCAACGGTTTTTCTCAACACCAGCCAGGCGGGAGAACCTATGTGCAGGGTGTCCGGGGTATCACGCACCAGAAACTCTGGCGCGACAGTCGCCAGAAATAGATGGCTTACAGCGTCCACGGCGTCCGGATGCACGCCTTTGCTGTGCACAAGGTGCGATTGCAGGTCGTTGCGAACATCGGCCATCTTGAGCCCGGTATTTTGTACCGAGTACACGTCATAACCCGCCACGTGATTTCTCCGCTGTCCCAGGTGCGGATCAATACGTAAAAGGTGCGCGGTGATCAGCAACTGATTGAGCTGTGTTTCGCGTAAACCAGCGCGGGGAAGCTTCAACCCCTCCAGCAAACGATGCTGGCGATACACATTGAGATTTTTCTGACGGCGTAATAGCCCAAGGATGTGCGCATCGACATTACCGGAAAGAGACTGGAGTTGGTCCAGCCACTGTGGGCCGACGAAGCGTTCAAAAGACTCCACCAGCGTTTGGCGGTCTTCCAGGCTCAGTTTCAGCGGCGCGTCCAGCGCCAGCCATGGGCCGGTGTAGTTGCCCATCGGCGGGCTGGCCGGAAACGGATGGCGCTGCCAGCCAATCAGATTGCGAATGGCCCCGGCCGAGCGGAGTACGTCCTGCCCGTCTGCTTCGGGTAGCATCACACGCAGTACCTGCAACGCGTCGACTTCGCCCGTGGAGTGCAGAACATGTCCGGTGGTTTGCGCCATTTTCAGCAGTCTGTCGAAGAGCTTCTTCAAGCCGGGTCGGGCCGATACATCGTCGCTCATATCGATCCAGCGACCTGCACTGCCCAACGCCTGCAAACGGCCATCGCAGATGCGTAGACGGGCGGTCTGGCCGTCGATTCCATGGTTGCGCCAGAGCACCTGCATGCCTGGACGATTCGCCAGGGCTACCAGAACCTTGCGCCCACGTTGAACGTCAGTGGCCAGCGTGGACCCCATGACGCTTGAAAAACGGATGTCCGCGAGGTCGATACGGTCCTGATCAGCCTTGCCCTGCACACCTTGCTCCAAGACAACGAGCCAGCGTTCCTTGTTTCTGGCATCCAGTACAGCCGTGTCGAGCATGGCTTGTGAAAAATCGCTGATGCCCTGCAATTGGCTTGGGATGTGATGAAGCAGCGTCGAAGGGCGTAGCAATGGTTCTGGACGGTTGACCTCAGCGGAACGCTCTGGCTGAGTGCGGGTGGCGGTAAACAGCGAACCTACGACAACAGGCTCAGGGGTAGCAGCGACCTTGGGCATTTGGGGAGCACGCTTTCACGATTGAAGAGTGCCTACCCTGCCGCAGGGAATCGTATAGATGGGATAGGAAAAGTCTTGGCCGCTAGCACTCCTGTGCGCTGTTTAACGGGGCTCGCCCAAAATCAAACTCCGATAGTGCCCAGGATTGGACCCCGCCCACTTGCGAAACGCCTTATAAAACGAACTGGTGTCGGCGAACCCCAACCGCGCGGCAATCTCGGCAAAGCTGATCTGCGGTTCTGCCAGCCACACAATCGCCAATTCCTTGCGCACACTGTCCTTGAGGCCCTGATAGCTCTGCCCTTCTTCCGCCAGACGTCGGCGCAGGGTTGAGGCGGAGATGCACAAGGTGGCCGCAAGGCCTTCGGTTTCCGGCCAGGTGTCGGCGGGCATCTGGCGCAGGTCGTGCTTGATTCGGTTGGCCAGGCTGTCGGGGTCGCGGTATTTGACCAGGATGTTGGCCGGCGCATGGGCCAGGAAGCGCTTGAGTTCTTCCGGGCTGCGCTTGATCGGCAAATCGAGGCAGTCGGCGGAAAAGATCATGCGAGTGCGCGGTCGGTCGAAGCGCAGGTTGTCGGAAAACATCACCTGATAGTCATCGCAAAAATCCGGCGGTGGGCAGCGCAGTTCAATGGCCAGGATCGGAATGCGCCGTCCCGCCAGCCAGCAGGCCACGCCGTGCACGATCATCCAGTAGGTGAAATAGGTGAAAGCGCGACTGGGCTCATCTTCAGGCTCGAGCAACACGATTTCCGCGAGGCTCTGTTGGCGCACCAGTTGGGCGGGCATGCGTTCCAGCATCAGCGAGAGAAACCCCAATCCGGTCTCCAGGCTGGCGGCAAGCGTGGGTTGCGCCACGCAGGCGCGACAGAGGAACGCCAGGCTGCCGGACTTGAGCTTGCGCGGGTCCATGCCGAAGAACTCATCGTCCGTGCGCCGGGCCAGCAGGCGCCATAACCGTGCATAGGCCGTAGCCGGAATGCGCGCAGCCGGCTGTTCCAGCAACCCAGGATCAATCCCGACCTTGCGCAACACCTCCACGGTGGCCGCACCGGTTGCGCAGCTCTGCAACAAGGCCTCGCGCACGAGGTGGAGGGAGATGGTGTCTTTTTCCGACATGGGTGCAGTCCGTGCCCTGTGTGACGTGAAGTGCGGCCATCTTAGGCAGTCACGCGGCAAAAGAGTAGGCACCGGGGGGCCGGTCTCGGGTATTCTGCGCCGGGATTTTTACCGACAGGGAGTTGAATCGATGAGTTGCTGGGAAGTACTTGGGCTGCCGTCCGACGCCGATACCCGCAGTATCAAGCGCCAATACGCGGTGTTGCTCAAACAGCATCGCCCGGACGAAGACCCTGTCGGCTTCCAGCGCCTGCGCGAGGCCTATGAGCACGCGTTACAGTGGAGCCGTTATGAGGCGCCCGTCGAAGTGCCGCAAGCCCTGCCGGTCGACACCGTACAGCCAGCCGCCGCCGAGCCGGACACGCGCTACGACCAGGCGCAAGCCCTGGTGGCCAGTGCCACGCCGGCCGATCTCGCGTTTCTCTATCAACAAGCCCAGGACAATGAATGCGCCGAGGCATTTGAAGCCTTGCTGCTGCAACGCTGCCTGAGTGGCACGGAACCCGCGATTGCGGACTGGGCCGTGACTCACCTGCACTGGCTCAGCCCCTGGCAGCGGGAAACGCCGGCGCGGCTGCCTGACTACCGCCTGGCCGCGCTGCTGGAGCAGATGTTTGCCCAGGTCGAGCACCAACTGACCGAATTGCTCGATCAACAACAGGTCGAGGCCTTCACCGCCGCCTTGATCGACTTGCATAACACCGAATGGCTCAAGCCCCTGGCGCGCCATGCACGGCTCAATGACGCGCTGGCCCGCACGCTGCTGGCCAGCAGCTTCTGGTCCGAGGCGCTGTTCGACACCCTGTGCACTGAGCAGGCCTGGTCCGATCAGTACCTGGAAAACCGCTGCCCAGAGCCCGAGTGGTCGGCGTTAAAGGCGCGCAACGCCCTGGAGCGTTTCAAAGCGCAGGCCTACCACCAGGCCAGCCTGAACAGCCGTGACCCGCAGGCGCGCGCGGCCAGGTTGCTGTTCGGCGAGCTGACGCTGGAACAACGCCAACGCTATGCCCGGCGCTTTGGCGAGTCCGATTGGAACGCCTGCCGCACCCTCAGCGAAACCCTGCTCAATCAATACCCGGCGCTGTGCGCGCAAATGCCCGATGAGGATCCTTACTTCTGGCGCGACTGGGAGCGCATCAGCCGCCCTTGGCCAATGTTTGTGGCGCTGCTGGGCATGGCCGCAGGCTGGGCGATCCACGACCAGCAACTGACCGACCACACCTTGATGGAATCCCTCGGCATGGCCCCGACCTGGGCCTTCCTGATCGCCATACCGGCGCTGCTCATCCTGGCCATCTGGCGTCCGGCTACTGACGGTTGCGGTGAAATCGACGAGAAGCTCGCCGCGCACCTGTCGCCCTGGCTGAGCTTTCGCCGGCCGCCGCCGTTGGTGATCCGCGAGATTCTGCCGTGCTGGGTGCTTGGCCTGCTGATCTGGATCATCCTGGGCAATTACGCGTTCGCCGGCTATGTGCTGACGCTGCAGGGCCTGGGGTTGGCGCAGCGCGTACTCGGGCGACCGTCGATACGTGCAGCGCTGACGTGGCGCTGGCCTGCGCGACCGTCGACACGCCAATGGGCCATCGGCCTGGGCCTCGGCGCCCTGCTGCTGAGCGCCGCGCTGATGTACGCAAACAGTCAACGTATCCACCGTGACGAGGGCTTGCAACCGTACCTGATGAGCCCTTGCAGTGGGCTCAAAGCGGGCGCGCCGGGGTGTACACCATGAACCGCATCACCATTGCTGCCCTGTGCACCCTCGTGCCCCTGACGCTGAGCGCCGTGGGCCTGCTGACGAATACCGATCTGCTCGCCCCACTGAAAGCCTGGGCCAACCGCCAGGCCGCGCTTGAACACCAGCAAGCCCAGGCGCTGCGCCCGGTGATCGATTGCCTTAACCGAGTCGACAGCAATTGGCGGTTGGCGTACTTCAACTACCGCAATCGCAGCGCCCGCGCCAACGACCCCAGCCTGGACTTCATCGAGCGTTTTCCCGAGCTGTACCAGCGCACGCAAGGCCCTCAATTAAGCCTGCTGGACTACGACGCCAAGCGCCCGGACCTGTGCCTGCTGACGTCCTCGCAAAGAAGCGCGCTGCGCAAATACCTGCCGAAGGTCGCCGCGCTTCGCGATGACTATATGGACCACCTGTTGCAGGTCTATTCATCGGTGAAGGAGTTCGACTTCTACCCCAACGCAACCACTCCTGGCCTCGCCCCTGCGCAGCGAGCGATCAGCGATGCGCGGTTCTTCCCCGTGGCGGAAAAATTCCTCGCAGTCTCATCCGAACTGCGCGCCGCCGTGGACAAAGCCGACCGCCAGATACGCTTGCAACAACTGCAGCACTTGCAGGTCCGTGACAAACACCAGATGGCACTTATCTCTGGCCTGATCCTGCAAACCCGCGACACGATGCACAGCCTTGACCCGCGATCCCCCAAGCAATTGACGGATGCGTTGAGCGACTTACAGCAAACCTGGGATTACGCCCAGCGGTACCTGCGCCCCAATCAACCGACCTCCGAGGCCGAGGCCCAACGGCTGTGGCAGCGGATTGAACAACCCGGTTACGCCTACCTCGGCGCGCTGCAAACACTTGCCCGGCATTCAAGCGAAAACCCCGACCCAGAGCGGCTGGACGCTGATTACTTTGAAACTCAACGGCGCTTTGACTTGCTGGTGGATACCTATAACCAGGCCGTCGGGCAGGACTACTGAACGGCCTTCTCAGGGCCGTTCAGCCCCTGTTCAGCAAACGTCAAGATTGGCTGTTTAGTAATGAGTATCATTATGTTACAACTTAGGCTCCTATCTAGTTACGTTCTGGTGCCGAATGCTTGTCCCCTTTCTCATCATGCTGCGCGAAGGCATTGAAGCAGCATTGATCGTTGGCATCATCGCCAGTTACCTGCAACAGACCGGCCGTGGCCAGTGGATGCCGGCGGTGTGGATCGGGGTGTTTCTCGCCGCTGCGTTGGCGTTGTTGGTGGGCGGTGGCCTGGAGTTGGTCAGCGCCGAGTTCCCGCAAAAACAACAGGAACTGTTCGAAGGTATTGTCGGCCTGGTGGCCGTGGGCATTCTCAGTTCCATGGTGTTCTGGATGCGCAAAGTGGCGCGCTCCATCAAGCATTCGCTCCACGCCTCTCTTGATCAGGCGTTGACCGGCTCTAAACACCAGGTCACGGCATTGATCCTCATGGTGTTTTTCGCCGTGGCCCGTGAAGGTCTGGAAACCGTGTTTTTCCTGCTCGCGGTGTTCCAGCAAAGCGAAGGGCCGGGCGCGCCGATTGGCGCCCTGCTCGGCCTGGTTTTGGCAATCATCGTGGGTTTCCTGATCTACAGCGGCAGCATGCGCCTGAACCTCGGCGCGTTTTTCCGCTGGACCGGGCTGTTTATCCTGGTGGTTGCCGCCGGCATCCTGGCCAATTCGGTACAGGCCCTGCACGAAGCCGGCGTGTGGAACCACCTGCAAACCGTGCTGTTCGACTTCAGCGCCGCCTTGCCGATGGACAGCCCGCTGGGTTCGGTGCTCGCCGGCATGTTCGGCTATCAGGAAGCGCCAACCGTCAGCACCCTGGGGGCCTACCTGATTTATCTGGTGGTGGCGCTGGTGATGTTCTTCCTGCCTGCCGCACCGGCCAAACCCGCCCACACGCCCTCTTCCGTTTCCAGCCAGTAAGGACCGTCTCTTGTCCAGCCCAACGCCTCAACCCGCCTCGCCTCCCCGCGCCTTGCGCTGGGCGGTGGCCGGCTCGGTGGTCGTGATGATCGCCGCCGGTGGCCTGTTTTATTACGCCTCGCAATTGGCCGCCGCCAAGCGCCAGACCAACAGCAATGAAATCGCTGTGACTATTCATGGCCACGCCTGCGAGCCCAATGCACTGACGGTGCCGGCCGGGCGTGCGAGCTTTCGCATCATCAACCGCTCCGACCGCGCCGTGGAATGGGAAATCCTCGACGGCGTGCTGGTAGTCGAAGAACGGGAAAACATCGCCCCCGGCCTGAGCCAGGTGATCAACGCCAACCTGCTGCCCGGCGACTATGCGATCACCTGCGGCCTGCTGAGCAACCCCCGTGGCACCCTGCATGTGACGCCGACGGCCGCCTCCGATGCCCAGGCCAAGGCCAAGCCATCGATGGTGGCGTTTATCGGCCCGCTGTCGGAGTTCCGCGTGTACTTGAGCAGCCAGGGCAGCGCGCTGGTCAAGGCTGCGACCGCCTTGCAGCAGGCCATTGACGCCGGTGACCTGACCCAGGCCCAGGCGCTGTATGTGCCGGCCCGTGAGGCTTACCAACGACTGGCACCGGCCTCCCAGCGCCTGGCCGAGTTGGACAACGCAATCAACGCGCGTGCCGACTATTTTGAAAAACGTGAGCAAGACCCGGCCTTCAGCGGTTTCCATCGCCTCGAATACAGCCTGTTCCAGCAACGCAGCCTTGATGGCCTGGCCCCGGTGGCGCAGCGCCTGGTAACGGATGTCAGCACCCTCAAACAGCAATTGCTGGCCCAGTCCCTGCCGCCGGAGCAGTTGGTCAGCATCGTGGTGCGCAACCTCAACAGCCTGGCCGATGTGCGTGCCGCCAGCGGTGAGGAAGAACGCTACAGCCATGTCGACCTGAATGGTTTTGCCGCCAATCTGGAGGCTGCGCACAAGGTGGTCGAGTTGATGCGCCCACTGTTGACCAAGTCCGCCGCCGACCTGTTGCCGCATATCGACAGCGCCCTCGCCGCTTTCGATGCCGAAATCCAGGGTTTCAAGGTCGACAAAGGCTACGCCACGTACGACAGCGTCACCGCCGATCAGCGCAAGCAGATCGCCGACAAGGCCAAGGCTCTGGCCGTTGCACTCGATGGAATCGACCCCGCCCTTGGCCTTTCCGGCCTGCAGTGAAGACGACCGCACACATGAGTGATTCAACACCGTTTGATCTACAACGCCGCCGTGTCCTGCTGGGCATGGCCGCCACTGGCGCCGCGATTGCCGGCAGCAGCCTGAGCTGCCCGGCCATGGCCGCCACCGCCCAGGAACAAGTCACCACCGCGCCGCGCAGTGACAAGACCCAGGACCACCACGACTTTTTCGGCCAGCACCAAAGCGGCATCGTCACCCCGCGCCCGGCGTGCGGCATGCTCGTGGCATTCGACGTGTTGGCCAGCGACCGCGAAGACCTGGAGCGCCTGTTCCGTACCTTGAACGAACGCATCAGTTTCCTGATGACCGGCGGCACCGTGGCCCAGATCGACCCAAAGCTGCCGCCTACCGATTCAGGGATTCTTGGCCCGGTGGTCACGCCGGACAACCTGACCATCACGGTGTCCGTCGGCGAGTCGCTGTTCGATGAGCGCTTCGGCCTGGGCGTCGCCAAACCCAAGCGCCTGAGCCGCATGGTCGGTTTCCCCAACGACGCGCTGGAACCGGCGCAGTGCCACGGCGACCTGAGCCTGCAATTTTGTTCCAACACCCCGGACACCAATATCCACGCCCTGCGCGACATCGTGAAGAACCTCCCCGACCTGTTGCTGGTGCGCTGGAAACAGGAAGGCAGCGTGCCGCCCCAGGCCCCGGCCAAACCCGGCGAGCCGGCGCAGAGCGCACGCAACTTCCTGGGTTTTCGTGACGGTTCGGCTAACCCGAACTCCAACGACGCCAAGGCCATGGACCAGATCGTCTGGGTGCAAACCGGCAGCGACGAACCGGCCTGGGCCGCCCATGGCAGCTATCAGGCGGTGCGCATCATCCGCAACTTCGTCGAACGTTGGGACCGCACGCCCCTGCAAGAACAAGAGAGCATCATCGGCCGCGTCAAGACCACCGGCGCGCCGATGGATGGCCGCCAGGAAAGCCAGGTGCCTGACTACAGCAAAGACCCGGAAGGCAAGTTGACCAAGCTCGATGCGCACATCCGCCTGGCCAACCCGCGCACCCCGCAGACTCAGGCCAACTTGATCCTGCGCCGGCCGTTCAACTACTCCAACGGCGTCAATAAAAACGGTCAGCTGGACATGGGGCTGTTGTTCATCTGCTACCAGGCTGACCTGGAGAAAGGCTTTATCAGCGTGCAGACCCGGCTCAACGGCGAACCCCTGGAGGAATACCTCAAGCCAGTCGGCGGCGGGTACTTCTTCACCTTGCCGGGCGTCACCGGCGCCAAGGACTTCATTGGCCGCACGCTGCTCGCCGCCACGCATCCCCAAACCACTGCCAACACCTGAAACCAAACCCCCACAGCGGAAACCGCCCCATGAAGAAGTCGACTCTCGCGTTGTCGTTGTTAATGACCCTCTCGCCCCTGGCCGCCTTCGC
Source organism: Pseudomonas sp. SR18 (assembly GCF_023701505.1). Lineage (NCBI taxonomy): Bacteria > Pseudomonadati > Pseudomonadota > Gammaproteobacteria > Pseudomonadales > Pseudomonadaceae > Pseudomonas > Pseudomonas sp. SR18. The sequence goes on from NZ_JAMQAU010000006.1 coordinate 18,095, forward strand.
CGCCACCACGGCGCCGCTGGACCTGGTAGGGCCGGTGTCGGACTACAAGATCTACGTCACCGAGGAAATCGGCGAGCTGGTGACCCAGACCCAGGCGTTCACCGATGCCATCAACCAAGGCGACCTGGCCACCGCCAAGAAACTCTACGCGCCGACCCGTGTGCACTATGAGTCCATCGAGCCGATCGCCGAGCTGTTCAGCGACCTGGATGCGTCCATCGACTCCCGCGTCGATGACCATGAAAAAGGCGTGACCGCCGAAGACTTCACCGGCTTTCACCGCATCGAATACGCACTGTTCTCGCAGAATTCGACCAAGGGCCTGGAAACGCTGACCGCCAAGCTCAACACCGATGTCAACGACCTCAAGACCCGCGTCGACGGCCTGACCTTCCCGCCGGAAAAAGTCGTAGGTGGCGCCGCAGCCCTGCTTGAAGAAGTCGCTGCAACCAAGATCTCCGGCGAAGAAGACCGCTACAGCCATACCGACCTGTATGACTTCCAGGGCAACATCGACGGCGCGAAGAAAATCGTCGACCTGTTCCGTGGCCAGATCGAGAAACAAGACAAGGCCTTCCTGGCCAAGGTCGACAAGAACTTTGCCGCCGTGGACAAGATCCTGGCCAAGTACAAGACCCAGGGCGGCGGCTTCGAGACCTACGACAAAGTGAAGGAAAACGACCGCAAGGCGCTCGTGGGTCCGGTCAACACCCTGGCTGAAGACCTATCGACGCTGCGCGGTAAGCTGGGGCTGAACTGATCAACACCTGACTCGACGTCCTGCGTTCCGGCGCGGGATGTCACCGCATTGGGCGCTTGGGCGCAGTTCTCCTGCCCCGCTGAAACCATCAGGTAGCTACGCAGCTTTTCTTCCGCCGTGATCAGATGCGGCGCCGCCTTGCCCCATTTCACCCCGCCCCCGGCCAGCAACATCGGCAGCTTCAGCAGCCCCTTGGTTGCGGCCCGGATCAGTTGCGGGTAACCGTCCAATGGGTTTAACACCGCATTGGCAAACAACCCGGAATGCTTGATGAAGTCGAACGCACGCTCGCCGAACGTGGCCACCGGCTTGGTGGCTGCCAGCGCAGCGGCGGGCGGTCTGAACCGTGCGACGAGGCGCTGCACCGGGTTGGGCAGCAAGGCCTTGGCCGACCGCAGCAGCCCACGCGCCTGCCCCCCGGCGCCGATGACCACACCGACCATATCCAGGGCCAGATTGCCCAGGCCCTGGGCGATATCGCCGCGTTTGAACGCCTGATATGCCCCCAGAAACGGCACGAATCCCAACAGAAATTCATGCTCGCCGGCCCGGGTTTCGCGACGTTTTTCCAGTGGCAACGGCTCGCGCGCACGTTGCATCAGGGCTTCGGCGGGCTCATAGAAGTTGTCACGGGCGATCCTGTTGGCAATTTCAGCGATCTTTCGCGAGCCATAGGTGTTGGGAACATAGCTTTGCAGTGTGTGGTTGGCCGGCAACTCGCGCGATGCAATTGCCCCTCCCAGCGGTTCGACGATAACCGATGACGTCATTACCCCTGGCCTTGGCGCTGAGCCGGTCGTGTAGGCAGCAAAGTCGAAAGACATCTGGGTGCCACGTGTTACCAGCACACTCGAAGAACCACGGCGCGTGCCGATAGGTTTCTTGCCGGTCACTCCGCCAAGCTCAAGGGCGTCGGGCAGGTCCGTGCGTTTGATCAGCTTGCCGCTGGCAAAGACCTCGTAATAGACCACTGCCTGATCATGCTCCACGCGCATCAGGGTTGCCTGGCGACCGCGCTGTGCATCTCTGTGGGCCTGGGTCTCCTCGACCTGAATGACGTCGGTCTCGCCGCGCAGAGTGAACAATTGGACCTTGCCCAGCTCGATCATCGTGCGCTCGGCCAGCGGCAACTGGGCAAGCATCAACTTGAGCTTCACTGCATAGGCGCCCTGGAGCTGTTGGAGGTGATTGCCGACAGCGCTTTCAAGCAGCGCATCCAGCTCGGGCAGATGACGAATACGTCGGTCCAGTGCTTCCTGGTCGCCCTGCGCAATCTGCGGCCCACGGCCTGCCTGATAGGGCGTTTTCGCCGGCGCCGGCGGGGCAAGCGGATCTTCGCTGTGCACCCATTTTCCCGGTGTGAGGTCGCCGGTCATGTAGGTTTCCACCAGCGAACGGCGGCGCGGCTCCGTAACCGGTGCGTTGCGGCGATCCGCGGCGCTCGCCATTTCCAGGCACATGCCCTCAAGCTCAGCCGCCGTGCTGTCCGGAAATGCCCGCAGCAACTCCCTGATGGCCAGCGCCTTGCGGGTCGGCAGCTCCGCGCTGGCGCAGGCGAAGGCCTCGACCGTCTCTTTCTGCTGCTTGAACAACGCCCGCGAAGCGTCCTCAATGTCGTGTTGAGAATACTCGCCGTCACTGCGCAGCCTGACGGCACCGTTCAACACGCCCCAGTCGGCGAGGATTTTCAGTGCATTGAGTTGCATCAACTGCGCTTGTGCCTCTGAGGTGGGCGCCAGGAGGGTCAGCTCGCGGACCTGGTGCTCACTCATCATCCGTGACGTGCCCGGTGCGGCATGATCGGCGAGCGCGCAGCCGAGGCGTAATTCCATCCAGGCCGGAGTGCCGATGCGCACCGCGTCCGGCACCTCCATGACCAGCATTTCCGGGGCTGCTTGCGCCAGGTATACCGCGGCCAACCGCGCTGCCAGGGCCGGTGTCAGCTTGTTTTGTTGCTGCAGGTGGCACTCGATATCGCGACGCACCTCGCTGAACGTGCGGCCCATGTTCGCCGGCTGATAGATCGAATACCCGGCGATATGGCCAGGTTTGACGCCGCCCAGATTGACTCGCGCGACCTTGGTCAATGTGGCCTTGTCAGCGGCGCTCAACGTGTCGGGCGCAAACGGCCCGGTGTAGTCGCCCACCGGGGGCGCCGGCGGCAACGACAGCCGTAACCAGCGGATGACATTGCGTGTCTCGGCCACGGTGCGTGGCGACCCAAGGCCCTTGAGTTCCAGGAGTTGGCGCGCATCAAAGCGTGGCGTCGAGTACACCGCATTGCCCAGTGGTTCGGTCAGCGGGGTCAATGCCGCCAGTTCATCGCGCAACGTCTCCACTGCGTTGACGTAACGGGTCAAGTCCACCCAGTTGCCCACCGGGGTCAAGCGTTCAAGACGGCCTTCAGACACACGGAAGGGCTTGCCGTCCCAGTCGAATCGTTCACGTTGCAACAGGCTGAGCATTTCCGGGCGAGACACAAGTGCCTGCAGACGCGCCATCGCGGCTTGGCTGAGCGCGGGCAGCGCCGATGTGGGGGGGAGATCACAGGCCTCTGAAGACCAGTCGGTGATTTCGCCGTCGAGGAGGTCGCCAAGCCCTGCTTCAAGGCGCTCGGCCAGCGCCTCGCGTTCCACCCGCTCAGCCGTCAGGCGCGGCGTATGTTCCAGGCCGGCCCGTTGGCGCGGCGCCTGAATCGCGGGGCTGGTGCTGTGTTCGGCGACGATGGGGGCCTGTGGAACGGGCGAGCCGGTGTTCGATAGTGACGTCAACATGTGAAAGCCTCTCTGCACGTTGTCTGGAGAGGCTATCTAAGAACCGTTGAAGCATGCTGACTGTAAGCCGAGTCCGGCCGCCCCACGTATTACGTTGCGCCGGATTACAGGATCCGGTACAGCAACCGCTCGATCCGCACCCGGCTGACCCGGCGCAGGAACTTGCCGACGGCTTCCGGGTAGTCCACCAGGGTTTGCAATTGCTGGTAACGCTCGATCCGCGTGGTGTGCTGGAAAATCTGTGCCAGCTCGGTACGACGCGGCTCCAGCCACTCGGCCCTGGGGTCGTCGATCAACAAGGCGTTTTCCAGGTCGAGCCGGAACGCCCTAGGGTTGAGGTTGTTGCCGGTGAGCAAGGTATAGCGTTCGTCGACCCACATGCCCTTGAGGTGGTAGGTGTTGTCGCCGTCGCGCCACAGATGCAGGTTCAGTTGCCCGCTGTCGATCATCGGCTGATGGCGCTTGGCAAAGCGGCGCAGGCTGATTTCATACAGATAAGGCAGCGCCGCGATGACCTTGAACGGTTCGCTGGGCGGGATATAGAAGTCGTTGGCGGTCTTGTCGCCGACGATGATGTCGATCTTCACGCCACGCGCCAGGGCACGGTTGATCTCGCGGGTCACCGGCAGCGGCAGGTTGAAATACGGCGTGCAGATGGTCAGTTGCTGCTGGGCGCTGGCGATCAGCTCCAGGATCACCCGACTCAGCGGGTTGTTCTTGCCCACGCCGAGCAACGGGCTGACCGACAGGTGGCCATTGGGCAACTGCCCGGCCGTGGTGTCGTACACCGCGTGCTTGAGGCGGCTGCGCAGGTCGCCGATATCGTTGCGCAGGCTGCGGGTGGTGGGCGGGTTCGGCAGGTCGAGGCGGTGCACCGCCTTGGAGGCGACCAGGCCGTGTTCCACCAGGTGCTGCATCGAATCGGCCAGGGGTTTGCTGTGAATCAGGTGGTAACGGTCAAACCGGTACTTGTCGAACTTGTGCAGGTACACGTTGTTCAGGCTGGCACCGCTGTACAGCACGCTGTCATCGATCACAAAACCCTTGAGGTGCAGCACGCCAAACAGCTCGCGGGTTTGCACCGGTACGCCGTACACCGGCACTTCACTGGCATGGCTGTGTGTCATGGCCTGGTACCAGGCGCTGTTGCCCGGCTGTTTGCCCGCGCCGATCAACCCGCGCTGGGCACGCAGCCAGTCGACCACCACCACGATGTCCAATTCCGGCCGTGCAACCTTGGCGGCGTGCAGGGCATCGTAGATCTCCTGCCCCGCTTCGTCCTGTTGCAGGTACAGCGCCACGATGTAGATACGCCGAGTGGCCTGGGAGATTTTTTCCAGCAGGCAGCGGCGATACGCATCGGCACCGGACAGCACGTCGAGCGCGTCGGGAGTGAGGGGGAAACCACGCAGCTTGGGCAACAGGGAGCGTTTGAAGAACGACGGCATAGGGCTCGCAATGGGTCGAATCCGAAGAGGCCCCGAGCTTACACCATGGGGTTGCTCAGGTCTCGTTGCCTGACATGGAAAAAGTTAATTGACCATGAAGAACGATCGTTCTACTGTCTCTCGCATGAACGACATGACTGGCAATGAAACCCGCGACATTATCCTCGACGTCACCGAGAAACTGATCTATCGCCACGGCATCGCCGCCACCGGCATGGACTTCCTGGTGAAAACCGCTGGTGTCTCGCGCAAGAGTATTTACCGCTACTTCGCCAATAAAGACGAGTTGGTCATCGCTGCGCTGCAACGCCGCGACGAGCGCTGGATGCACTGGTTGCGGGGCGAAGTGGAACGCATCGACGGCAGCGGCGAACGCCTGCTCGCGCTGTTCGACGCACTCAGAACCTGGTTTGGCTCGGCGGATTTTCGCGGCTGCGCCTTCATTAACACCAGCGGCGAAACCGGCGACCCGCACAACCCCGTGCGCCAGCTGGCCAAAGCGCATAAACACAAACTGTTCGAGTACGCACTCGAACTGTGCCAAGCCCACGGCACCCCCGACCCCGAACGGCAGGCCGCACAACTGCTGATCCTGATCGATGGCGCCATTACCGTTGCCCTGGTCATGGGCGATTCAACCGCTGCGGATAATGCGCAAGGCATGGCGCGAACATTATTGGCGCTTTGAATCCACCGGCCGAGCAACTTTATCTGAAACAGGAGCGCTGAAATGTCATCCACCCCAGAAACACGCCCGCCGCTGCCGCCATTCACCCGCGAATCGGCCATCGAAAAAGTCCGCCTGGCCGAAGACGGCTGGAACTCCCGCGACCCACAACGGGTGTCCCTGGCCTACACCCTGGACACCCAGTGGCGTAATCGCGCCGAATTCGTCCATAACCGCGAAGAAGCCAAAGGTTTTCTCACCCGCAAATGGGCCAAGGAACTGGATTACCGCCTGATCAAGGAACTGTGGGCCTTCACCGACAACCGCATCGCCGTACGCTACGCCTATGAATGGCATGACGACTCCGGCAACTGGTTCCGCTCCTATGGCAATGAAAATTGGGAATTCGACGAAAACGGCCTGATGGCCAACCGTTTTGCCTGTATCAACGACAAGCCGATCCAGCAAAGCGAACGCCTGTTCCACTGGCCGCTGGGTCGACGCCCGGATGAACATCCGGGGTTGTCTGAACTGGGTCTGTAGCACGCTGTGGCTTTTGATCTGGCCACCGTTATATCGGTGAGCTGCTCACGACCCGCAGTGCCAGCCCTTCATAGGCATCCAGGGTAATGGTGAATTCACCCTCCGCTGTCAGGTCGCCCTCAACCCGTTCATTGATGATGTCCACCACCATCCCCGCGGCGATATCCGGCAGGTGCAGGGTTTCCGTGATCGGCGTAGGGCCGAAGTTCAGCGCAGTGATTTGCGTGCCCTTCCCGGCCGGCAAGTCGTGAACCATGATCAGCAGCGCGGGGTTTTCCACGTCCGGCACCAGGATCTGGCGGCTGGCGGCGATGTCGTAGGCGCGGCGCACGGCCAGGATTTTTTGCAGTTGCGAGGCAAATGAGTCGGGGTCCAGCAGTTGGCTGTTCAGGCTGCCATACAGGCTTTTCGAGCGCGGCATCTGGCCGGCAGAGAGTTCGGCATCGGGGTTCAGGTCCACCAGATCGTAAGCCCCGCGATGAATCCAGCGGGTGTCGCCGTCCTGCATCAAGTGCGCAACGTCGTCAGCCGCCAACGGCAGCGCGCCCACCAGGTCCCAGCCGGACAAGGCAAATACTCCAGGCTGCATGGCGTTGTACATCACCAGCAGCAAATGGATCTGGCGGATCTGTTGGATATCCGCCGGCGTGATCGCCTCCAGGTCACGGATACCCAGCGCCGCCGTGATGATGCTGGCCGTAGTGCAGGACACGCCATTGGTGACGAACTTGAGGTTATACGGCGCATGCTCGCCCGTCAGGCGCTCGTACATCTGTTCACGGATGTGCTCGCGCAGGATATTGCCGGGAAAGGTCTGGCCCTGGTAGAGGAAGCTGTCGTGGGCATGCAGGGTCCAGAAGTGCACCAGTTCCAGCGTCAACTCGTCGTGATTTTGCAAGGCATGGATCAGCGAGCCGGGGTCGATGCCCTGGCGGTGCATCTCGCGCAGCATCAGGCGCAGAAACTCCGCATCGCCCATCAGCAGCGCATGCTGGTACGCAGGCCGGGTGATGAAGTCATAGGAGAGGTCGGCGCCGCCGTGGGACATGGAAGCAATATCGTCGACGGTGAGGTTCAGTTCCTGAAAGCTGAACCCGCCCGCCTTGCGAATCGCCCCGCCGAGCAGTTGGTTGCCGGTGATTGACAGCGGATGGCTTTCGGACCAGGCCGTACCATCGAGCTTGCGCTCCACACCGAGGAAGCCGTTGGCGTCCAGGCGCAGGATCTTGGCGCCCATCACGTCGATGGCGTGCAGGGCGTCGCCAATGATCATTTGCTGAGCGGCGAAGGTCGGGTCCAGCCAGTTGAGCGACGGCTGGCCTTCCTTGAAGTAGTGCAAGTACACCCAACGGCGCGGCTTGCCATCCACGCCGATGACTTCGGCGGTGGTGCTCCAGTCGGTTTCCTTGACGCCAGGTTCGAAGAAGATCACCCGCTGCAACTGACCGACGATGTAGTGCTTGTCGCGCAGGGCGTCCACCTGCAAGGGGCTGAGGTTCTGCGCATCACGGCCCTCGGCCACGTCGGGCAGCAACGGCCAGTCTTCCTCACGGATTTCCACCATGTGATAGAGGCCGGGGTAATCCTCGTAGGCCATCTCGGCCAGGCGGAAATCCGCACCCTTGCCGGTGTGGGACGGGATCACATCGTCAATGATCACTGCGTTGTGCGCCGCTGCCATGCGCGTCAACGCCTGCAACTGGGCCTCGGTGCCCAGCTGCGGGTCGATCTCGAAGCTGATGCGGTCGAAGTTGCCATCGATGGTCGGCGTGTGCCGCGTGCCGCTAAGGCCGCCGGACTTTTTCAGCGGGCCGTTGTGAATGCCCTGGATGCCGATCTTCGACAAGGTATGCCACAGGGTTTCATCCCCCAGCGCCTCCAGCACCGTACCGCCCTCGCGGGTCACGATCGACGCGGGGTACGCGGTGAACCACACCGACGAAAGGGCCGTGGCATCGCGCGGTCGTGTCTGTGCAAAGGGCTGTTGCCACAACCGGCCTTGCCCGGAATAGAGCTTGGCGCGCTGGCGGGCGGCATGCAGCATCGATTGTTCTACCAGCCAGTTCACATGGTTGTTTTCAGCCGCGGTCATAAGCTCGGTACCTGTCGTCGTAAAACGTTACTCGTAGACATATGAGGGGGACGGAGCCCATTCGTTGCATTGCAATGGCCGTCGTTACGCCATTCCCTCCGTGGCTTGACGATACTGGCGTGGCGTAAACCCGGTCGAAGCCTTGAACTGCCGGGTAAACGCACTGTGATCGGTATAACCACACTGCAAGGCCACTTCGGTGATCGGCAGGTCGCCGTGCAAGAGGCGATGGGCATGTTCCAGCCGCACCTTTTGGATCATCTGCCGAGGTGTGAGGTGGAACACGCGCTTGCAGTAGCGCTCCAGCTGCGCCACGGAGATTCCAGCGATGCGTGTCAGTTCGCTGAGGCTGACGCGGCGGTTGAAGTGCGTGCGGATGTGCTCGTCCACAGCGGCCAGGCGCTGGTAGGCCGGGTGGGTCTGGCTGGCCGATTGCAGGTCCACTGAGATGCCGGCCAGGCCGATGATGCGGTCTTCATGGTTGTACAACGGCCATTTGTGGGTCAGGCACCAACCGGGTTCGCGGCTGCCGTAGAGGTGCAGTTCGAGTTGGTCCTCAAGCACAAACCCCTGCTCCAGCACACGCCGATCCTGCTCGGTGTAGCCCGGCCCCAGTGGTGCCGGGAAGACTTCGGCGCTGGTCTTGCCCAGCAACGGTTGCAGATGCCTGAGGCCGCAGCGCTGCACCAACGTGCGGTTGGCAAGCACGTAACGGGCGTCCAGGTCCTTGATGAAGAGGGCCGCATTGGGGATCACATCCAGCATCGGCAGCAACTGCGCTACGCCGGCCACCAACTGCTCGATGTCATGGGGGCGATTCGCACCGCCGCCTTGGCAAAGGGTCGCAAACGCGCTGTGCATCATGACGGTATTCCCCCTGCTGATCCCTCGACGCATAGCAGATTGCCCGATGCCCCGAGTGCTGTCGAGGGAGGAAAACTGTGCTGAATTCGTCATCGATGTCGGCAAAAAACATCAATCGCCGCGTCGCCTGCGCGTTCACGATAACGCCACTGCCTGCCGATCCAATCACCCACCAGAAGGCAACGCGATGAAGCGACTGCATGTGATCGACTCCCACACCGGCGGCGAACCGACGCGCCTGGTGATGGCCGGTTTCCCCGCGCTCAAGGGTGCGAGCATTGCCGACCAGTTGCACAACCTGCGCAGCGAACACGACCCATGGCGCCGCGCTTGCCTGCTGGAACCCCGTGGCAACGATGTGCTGGTCGGTGCGCTGTACTGCGAACCGGTCACGCCAGGGGCTACCTGCGGGGTGATCTTCTTCAACAACGCCGGTTACCTGGGCATGTGTGGCCACGGCACGCTCGGGCTGGTCGCGTCTTTGCACCACCTGGGGCGTATCCAGCCGGGGGTGCACCGCATCGACACGCCGGTGGGCCCGGTAACCGCCACCTTGCATGACGACGGCGCCGTGACCCTGCGCAACGTGCCCGCCTATCGCTATCGCCAGCACGTGGCAGTGGCGGTGCCAGGGCATGGCGTGGTGTACGGCGATATCGCCTGGGGCGGCAACTGGTTCTTCCTGGTGTCCGAGCACGGCATGGCGCTGGAGATGCACAACGTCGACGCGCTCACCGATTACACCTGGGCAATGCTCAAGGCCTTGGAGGACCAGGGCATCGGCGGTGCAGACGGCGAACTGATCGACCATATCGAACTGTTTGCCGACGACGCCCACGCCGACAGCCGCAACTTCGTGATGTGCCCCGGCAAGGCCTACGACCGCTCCCCGTGCGGCACCGGCACCAGCGCCAAACTGGCGTGCCTGGCCGCCGACGGCAAGCTCGCCGCCGGGGCAACCTGGGTACAGGCCAGCATCACCGGCAGCCAATTCGAAGGCCGTTATGAATGGGACGGCGAACGTGTCATCCCTTTCATCACCGGCCGCGCCTACATGACCGCCGACAGCACGTTGCTGATCGATGAGCAGGACCCTTTCGCCTGGGGCATCGGAGCCCCCTCTATTTGACTGAACGGAGTGAGCACCATGAGCGACAACATTTTCACCGGTTGCATCCCGGCGCTGATGACCCCGTGCACGGCCGCGCGCACGCCAGACTTCGACGCACTGGTCGCCAAAGGCCGCGAGTTGATCGGGGCCGGCATGAGCGCGGTGGTGTACTGCGGTTCCATGGGCGACTGGCCGCTGCTCAGCGAGGCCGAACGCCAGGAAGGCGTGGCGCGCCTGGTGGCGGCCGGCGTGCCGACCATTGTCGGCACTGGCGCGGTGAACAGCCGTGAAGCGGTGGCCCATGCCGCCCATGCGGCCAAGGTCGGCGCCCATGGCTTGATGGTGATTCCCCGCGTACTGTCCCGTGGCGCGTCTGCCACTGCGCAAAAGGCTCACTTCTCGGCGATTCTCAAGGCCGCGCCGGACCTGCCGGCAGTGATCTACAACAGCCCGTACTACGGCTTCGCCACCCGCGCCGAGCTGTTTTTTGAACTGCGTCGCGAGCACCCGAACCTGATCGGCTTCAAGGAATTCGGCGGCGGCGCCGACCTGCGCTACGCCGCCGAACACATCACGTCCCAGGACGACAGCGTGACGTTGATGGTCGGCGTCGACACCCAAGTGGTGCACGGTTTCGTCAACTGCAACGCCACGGGCGCCATCACCGGTATCGGCAATGCCTTGCCACGGGAAGTGCTGCAACTGGTGGCCCTGAGCACACAGGCGGCCAAGGGCGATGCCAAGGCGCGGCGCCTGGCCCGTGAGTTGGAGGCCGCGTTGGCGGTGCTGTCATCCTTCGATGAAGGCTGCGACCTGGTGCTGTATTACAAGCACCTGATGGTGCTCAACGGCGACAAGGGCTATGCCCTGCACTTCAACGAAACCGACGTGCTCAGTGATGCCCAGCGCCGCTACGCGGAAAATCAGTACGCGCTGTTCCGCCAGTGGTACGCCAATTGGTCGGCAGAACAGAACGTCGCCTGATGTTTGCGCGCCGCAGGGCTGTTCACGGCGGCCTACTCGATGGCCACAGAGAGGCATAAGCCATGGCTGAAGATTTCGTGGTGGTCGGCGCCGGCATTATCGGCGTCACCTGTGCCCTGCAACTGGCGCGCCAAGGGCGGCGCGTGGTGGTGCTCGACGGCCAGGAACCTGGCATGGGTGCGTCTTATGGCAACGCCGGGCACCTGGCGACCGAACAGGTGTTCCCCATCGCCGATCTGTCGATCCTCAAGCGCTTGCCTGCGATGCTGATGGATCCCATGGGGCCGCTGCGCCTGGACTGGAAATACCTGCCTCGCGCCCTGCCCTGGTTTGCCCGGCTGTTGCTGAACCTGCGACCCGCCCGTTATCAGAGAACCGTGGCCGGCATTCGTGCGTTGAATGAGCGCAGCCTCGGCGCCTGGCAGCGTTTGCTGGCCAGCATCGATCGGCCTGGGCTGTTGCGCGAGGATGGCTCGCTGCTGGTGTATGAGCGGGCGCAATCGCGTGAGGCGCTCGATCGCCTGCACCGGCGCATGCAGCAGCAAAACGTGCCGGTGGCGTTCTGGTCGGCGGAGGCCATCCGCAAGGCTGCCCCGCAATTGAGCGAGCAGATCCAGGGCGGGTTGTTTTTTCCGGGTACCGGGCACTTTCTCGACCCGTACGAGGTTCTTTGTGAATTGGTGGATGCCGCCAGGGCCAGCGGGGTGCAGTTCCTCAAGCGCCAGGTGCTGGATGCGCGGGTTGTCGACGATGGCGTCGAGCTGGTCACCGATCAAGGCGCCTTCTGCGCGGGCCAGGTCCTGATTGCCTGCGGTGCCCATTCAGCCACGCTCACCACCGCGCTGACCGGCAAAAAAGTCCCATTGGACACCGAGCGTGGTTATCACCTGATGCTGCCTCACGAGCAGCAACGCCTGCCGTTCGCCGTGACCTCGCTGGAACGCAAATTCATCATGACGCCGATGGCAGGCGGCCTGCGCCTGGCCGGCACCGTAGAGTTCGCCGGCCTCGAACGCCCGGCCAACATGCAACGCGCCTGGCAACTGCATCGGTTGAGCAAGGGATTGTTCCGCGATGAGCTGAATGCACAGGACGCCACGCCATGGATGGGGTTTCGACCGTCACTGCCGGATTCACTGCCGATCATTGACCGGGTGTGCGACGGCAAAGTGCTGCTCGCGTTCGGGCACCAGCATCTGGGTTTGACCCAGGCGGCGGTGACAGCGCAGATGGTCGGTCAACGGGTGTCGCAAACACCCGAGCAAACAGGTTTACCGGCGCCTGGGCTGTATCGGCTGGATCGCTTCTGATCGCCAGGGGCTGATGGGGTTTCAGTCACGCGCTTGCACGAACAACCGGGCTTTGCGCGTCAATTGGTCCAGATGCCGATCCCGCTGCTTCTCCGCGTCAACCATCGCGCGCTTGCCGTGTTTTTGCAGCAAATACGTGTGGATCTGCCGCACTTCCAGGGAGTTGTAGATCGCGGCCACATCCAGCACGCCCATCAAGCCATCGGTGCCGTAGTCCCGCGTGTTCATCAGCACCTGGGTGCCGCGTGCGCCGCGCACCTGCAAGCCCAGGGCCTCGAACACCGGCACCTTTTCCACCGCACACCCCAGCTCCGCATGGGGATAGCGTGTCAGCACGTCCTGCATCATGCCCCGCGCCACACCCTGGCGGCGCATGCCGGCTTGCACCGCCATAAAGGCAACACCACAGGCGTCGGGATCATCCTTCACCGGCAGGCACAGTAAAAAGCCGATGACCTTCTGCGCGTCCTGGGCATCGGTGGCGACGATCAGTTCGACGGCAATGCCCTTCTCGCCATTCAGCGCCTCCAGGTACAGGTGCACCTCAAAGCCAATCGCGTACTGGTAGATGTTGTACAGCAGGTTGCTCGGCGGCAGCGCAATGCTGCTGATGTCGGTGAGGTTGTCCACCACCATCTGCAGGATCTGGCCATTGATGGGCTCGGGGCATGGCGAGGTGTAACGGGTAAGGCTGAACATGCAAATTCCTGGGGTTTCGCGTCTAGGCAGCGGCGATTGTACCTGTTGCGCACGGTTTATTGCCCGCACACCTCGCGTAGACACCCGCGCAGCCAGCGGTGGGCCAGGTCGGCGTCCAGCCGTGGGTGCCAGAGCATCGCCACGGTAAAGGTCGGCAACCTCAGCGGCAGGGCAAAACAGAACACGTCGTGACGGTTGCTGGTGTAGCGCTGCGGCACGCTGGCGATCAGGTCAGTGTCACGCGCCAGGGCAATGGCCGTGGAGAAACCGGCGACGATGCTGGTGATCTGCCGCGTGAAGCCCAGGGTTTCAAGCGCATCGTCGATCTGCCCACGCGCCTGCCCGCGCCGCGAGACGTAGACGTGTTCGCCCTCGGCAAACCGCGCAGCGCTGATGTCGCCCTGGCTCAAGGGGTGACCGCTGCGCACCACGCCAACCAGGCGGTCGCGAAACAGCGCCTGGGTCAGCACCTCGGGGCTGGCGGTGGGATCGACCACGCCGGTTTCCAGATCAACGCTACCGTCGCGCAGCAGCGTGCTGTCTTTGTCGGTCTTGTTGACGAAACGCAGGCGCACGCCGGGGGCCTCTCGGGCGATACGCGCCAGGAGCGCCGGACCAAAGCTTTCGACGAATTCTTCGCTGGTGCGCAAGGTGAACGTGCGCGCCACCACGGCCATGTCCACAGCCTGCGCGGGACGCAGCACCGTCTGGGCGTCCTGCACCAGGCGGCTGACCTGTTCGCGCAACGCCACAGCACGAGGCGTGGGCACCAGGCCGCGACCGGCGCGCACCAGCAGCGGGTCGCCAGTGGTTTCACGCAGGCGTGCCAAGGCGCGACTCATGGCCGAAGGGCTCAACCCCAGGCGCTTGGCCGCGCCGGCAACGCTGCCTTCGGCGAGCAGCACATCCAGGGTGACCAGCAGATTCAGATCAGGCATCAGCGCTCCTCATCAGGCGTTGGGTGCAGGTATTTGCTGCATACCCTGCGTCTTCCGCCATATTAGGCGACGCCGTAGAGTTGTGACAGTTGCTTTCACTCAAGGAATTGCCCATGTCCCCTTCCCCACGCGGCAGCCTCATCAGCCTGTCGCTGTCCATGCTGCTGGCGTCACTGGGCACCAGCATCGCCAATGTCGGCCTGCCCAGCCTGGCGCAGGCGTTCGACGCGTCGTTTCACGCCGTGCAGTGGGTGGTGCTGGCGTATCTGCTGGCGATCACGGCGGTGATTGTCAGCGCCGGCCGCCTGGGTGATCGCCTGGGACGGCGTCGGCTGCTGCTCGGCGGCTTGCTGCTGTTCAGTCTGGCCTGCGGGCTGTGCGGCGCGGCGGCCACGCTCGACATGCTGATTGCTGCACGCATCCTGCAAGGGCTTGGCGCGGCGGTCATGATGGCCATGGCCCTGGGCATGGTCGGCGATACCGTGACCAAGGAACGCACCGGCCGGGTGATGGGTTTGCTCGGCACGATGTCGGCCGTGGGCACCGCCATGGGCCCCAGCGTCGGCGGAGTGCTGCTAAGCCTGTTGGGCTGGCGGGCATTGTTTCTGGTGGGCGTCCCGCTCGGGCTGCTGGCGGCTGCCCTTGCCTGGCGTTTTCTGCCGGTGGATCGACACCCTGCGCCAGCCTCCAGCGGCCACCGGTTCTGGGCGCTATTAAAGGATCCGCCATTGCGCACAGGCCTGGCGATGAGTGCGCTGGTGGCGGCGGTCATCATGGCCACTTTCGTCGTCGGGCCGTTTTACCTGTCTCGTGGCTTGGGGCTTGACCCGGCCTGGATGGGCCTGACCATGGCCGTCGGGCCGTGCGTCGCGGCTGTCACCGGCATACCGGCGGGCCGCCTGACCGACCGCCTGGGCAGCCAACGCATGACCCGCGGCGGGCTCGGCATTCTGCTGTGCGGCGCGCTGTGGCTGACGGTGGCTTCAGGGTTGCTCAGCTACCTGGGCGCGCTGATTGTGTTGACTGCGGGCTACAGCCTGTTCCAGGCGGCGAACACGACTGCGGTGATGCGCGATGTCGAGGCGACGCGGCGCGGTACTGTCTCGGGCCTGTTGAACCTGTCGCGCAACCTCGGCCTGATTGTCGGTGCTTCGGCACTCGGCGCGGTGTTCGCGTGGGCAACCCCGGATGTGACCCACGCCACCGCGCAGTCCGTGGCAAATGGCCTGCACGCTACCTTCTGCGCAGCGTCCGGGCTGATCCTTCTTGCCGCCGTGATGGCATGGGGCCGCAACCGCGCCGTGAATGGCCTTCATAACCTCCGTTGAGGCAAAAAAACAAAAAAGGCGTTGCGCCAGACCGGGTTACATCGCGCATCATGGGCGCTTTCAAGCTCAAGGGTAACGTCCATGCGCGTTCTGTCATTGATGATGGGTCTTACGACGCTGGCCGCCAGTTCGGTGTTCTGCGCCAGCGCGATGGCGAATGAAGAAAGTCAGCTGGTGCAACAGATCAACGAGTACCGCAGCCAGGTCCAGCGCTGCGGCGACCAGGGTTCCCAGGAACTGCCACCGCTGGCCAGCGACACCCGGCTGGTGCTGCCGGCCACTAACGTCGGCGACCTGCAGCAGGCGCTGGCCCGGGCCGCGTACCCGATGGTGAATGTGCAGGCCATCAGCCTATCCGGCCCCAAGGATGCCCAGGCCGCCATGAAGGCGGTACGCGAGAGTTTCTGCCGGGTGGTCCTGGACCCGCAATTTATCGACATCGGCGTGAGCAACAGCGGCCAGGACTGGCGCATCGTGCTGGCCCGCCCCTTGCTGTCCAGCGGCCTGGGGGATTGGCAGACCGAAGGCCGCAAACTGCTCGACCTGATCAACGCCGCCCGCACTCAGCCGCGCCAATGCGGCACCCAGGCGTTTACCGCGACCACCCCGCTGTCGTGGAATGACACCCTCGCCAGCGCCGCCAACAGCCACACACGTAACATGGCCAACGGCAATTTCTTCGACCATCTGGACCACGACGGCCGCACGCCGGGTGATCGCGCCGAACTGGCCGGGTACATCGCGAAGAACATCGGCGAAAACATCGCTGCAGGCCTCGATACCCCGCGCAAGGTGGTCGACGGCTGGCTCGCCAGCCCCGGCCATTGTGCCAACCTGATGAACCCGCAATTTCGCGAACTGGGCGCGGCCTACGCCATGGACCCGAAGAGTGATGCGGGCATCTACTGGACCGGTTTGTTCGGCACGCAATAAGGGGTGGGCAATTGCCCAACCACAGCGGCTCAACTCTACTCAAATGAATAGAGCATCAAATTGCCATCTATTGGATAATTATGCTGAACTGGCAGCGTCCTAGCGGGTCTGTAGCTTTGCGCCACACACTGAAAGGCGCGCTGAAGACTCTGGATTACAAGGTGTTTCCCCAATGATGAATTGGCTGCAAAGCAGCAGCGACATGGCTGAACGGGTACGTCAGCATGATTGGGCCAACACGCCGCTCGGTCCCTTGGAGCAATGGCCGGACGTTTTGAAAACCACCGTTGCGCTGTGTTTCGCGTCGAGCTTTCCCCAGGCCATTGTCTGGGGCCCTCATCTCATCACGATCTACAACGACGCGTTCGTTCCGATCCTGGGCAATAAGCCCTATGCCTTGGGCCGCCCGTTCAGTGACATCTGGCGCGAGGCGTGGTCCGACATCAGCCCCATCGCCGACGCGGCGTTCCAGGGGCACGCGACTTATATTGAAAATTTCCCGTTGGTGATTGAACGCGGCCAGGCACGGGAACAGGCGTATTTCACCTTCTGCTACAGCCCGATCCGCGACTCCCAGGGCCGCGTGGTCGGCCTGCTCGACACCGTGACCGAAACCACGCCCACGGTATTTCTCGCCCGGCGCCTGGCGGTGCTGGATGCCATCGGCCATGCGGTGGTCAATGCGACTGATGCCCAAGCCATCCTGACCCACACCACACAGTTGCTCGCCGAACACCTGCAAGTGAGCAATTGCGCCTACGCCGACATGGACGCCGATGAAGACGGCTTTACCATCCGCGACAATTGGACCGCGCCCGGCTCGCCGAGCATCATCGGTCGCTACAGCCTGGCGGGGTTCGGCGAGAAGGCCGTCAACTGCCTGCGGGGCGGCGAGCCCCTGGTGATCTACGACAACCTGCGCGAGCTGCCGCCGGAAGAATCTGCGGCTTTCCAGGCGCTGGGGGTAACCGCCACCATCTGCATGCCGCTGATCAAGAACGGCCGCCTGACTGCCTTGATGGCCGTCCACGACAAATCCGCACGGGCCTGGTCACCCTACGACCTGGCCTTGCTGCGCGAAGTCACCGAACGTTCCTGGGCGCATATCGAGCGCGTGCGCGCTGATGCCGATGTGCGTGAAGGCCTGGCAGCGTATGCAGAGTTGAACACCTACCTGGAACAACGGGTGGAAGAACGCACCCAGGCGCTGGCCCAGGCCGAAGCTGCGCTGCGCCAATCCCAGAAACTCGAAGCCATCGGCCAATTGACCGGCGGCGTCGCCCATGACTTCAACAACCTGCTGACGATCATTCGCTCGTCGGTGGATTTTCTGCGGCAGCCAGGCCTGTCGGAAGAACGGCGCCAGCGCTACATGGGCGCGGTGTCGGATACCGTGGAGCGCGCCAGCAAGCTGACCAGCCAGTTGCTCGCCTTTGCCCGCCGCCAACCGCTCAACCCGGAAGTCTTCGACGTGGGCCAGCGGGTCCAGAACATTGGCGAGATGCTCGAAAGCGTCACCGGCGCACGCATTCAGGTGCAGGTCGAGTTGCCGCCCTTGGCCTGTTTCGCACGTATCGACGCCAGCCAATTCGAAACCTCCCTGATCAACATCGCCCTCAATGCACGGGACGCCATGGGCGGCCAGGGCACGCTGAGCCTGCGGGTCGCCGGCCGGCAGGCGCTGCCACGCATCCGTGGCGACGCGGGATCACGCCAGCCCTACATCGCCATCGCCATCGCCGATACCGGGCCGGGTATCGAGGCCGACGCCGTGGAGCGGATTTTCGAACCGTTCTTCACCACCAAGGCAGTCGGCAAGGGCACTGGCCTGGGCCTGTCCCAGGTCTTCGGGTTTGCCAAGCAGTCGGGGGGCAATATCGATGTGTCCAGCACGCCCGGCCAAGGCAGCGTATTCACCCTGTACCTGCCCCAGGTCGAAGCCCAGGCATCGCAACCGCCCAGCCCTCAGGAAACGCTCGCCACGCCCCACGACACCACCGAGTGCCGGGTGCTGATCGTGGAGGACAACCTGGAAGTCGGGCGCTTTGCCAGCCAGATCCTTCAAGACCTGGGCTACCAGACCACCTGGGCGACCGATGCCGAGCAAGCCCTGACCTTGGCCGGCCAGGATGCAATGGCCTTCGATGTGATTTTCTCCGACGTGGTCATGCCCGGTATCACGGGCGTCGTCATGGCCAAATTGCTGCGCCAGCGCCGGGCAGACCTGCCAGTGGTGTTGACCTCGGGCTACAGCGACGAGTTGGCAGACTGCGGCTACGAAGGCTTCGAATTCCTGCCCAAGCCTTACTCGGCCGAGCAGGTGTCGCGGGTGCTGGTCAAGGCGATGCTCAAGGACTGAACGCCACCCTACTGCGCCACGGCCACCTGATTGCGGCCCAGCGCCTTGGCCCGGTACAGCGCTTTGTCGGCGGTGTTCATCAGGCCATGCAGGTCCTCATCCTGGGCTTGGGTCGAGGCCACGCCCAGGCTTGCCGAAAGCCCCTTGACCGGCTCGACCGCCAGCCCTGAAATCGACTCGACCAACTGCTCGGCAATGGCCTGCGCGGCTTCCAGCGAGGTATTGGGCAGCAACACCGCAAACTCCTCGCCGCCCAGGCGGCCATACACATCAGATTTACGGAAGGAGGCACTGATCACGCCGCCAATCTGGCGCAACACCTGATCGCCGGCCTGGTGGCCGTAGGTGTCATTGATGTGCTTGAAGTGGTCCATGTCCATCATCAGCGCGCACAGCGGCTGCTGGTTGTGTCGGCACTGCGCGTAGAGCAGGTGGGCATGTTCGAAAAACGCACGGCGGTTCATCAGCCCGGTCAGTTCGTCGGTTTGTGCGGCGCGCGCGGAAATGCTGTGGGCGCGTTCCATTTGCCGGGTCAGGCGAAACGCCTTCTCCAGCGCATCGGACAATTTACGCGTGGCGCTGGCGACAAAGGTGGCGAACACCAGCACCGCGATGGCGACCCCCACCTGCATGGACGACGGCTGGAACAGCAGCCACACAGTGCAAGGCAGCAACACCAGGCCGATGGACACCAGCGTCATGTAGCGATAGGCCGAATAACACGACACCGCGCTGACCGACATGCCCACGGTGAACAACATGACCAGTACCTGGGACAGCCGGTCATCCGGCGGCATCACCGCCAACGCACCGATGCCCCAGACGCCGGCGGACAGCATCAACGTAACCCAGTAGCGGCGCTCCCAACGATCCGGCGTGCGCTCGCTGTTGGGGCAGCGAAACCAGTCCATGAACATCTTGACCCGCAGCAGCGACGACACCGAAAGCACCGCCAGCCACACCAGCATGACATCGCGATCGAAGCGTTCCCAACACAGCCAGCAGAGCATGACCGCCGCCAGGTAACTGCCGAAGATGGCGGCAAATGACTGCCGGAACAGCTGGTGCAGACGGTCGGTCCGCACCTGCTGCTCTATAAAGCAATCCTGGTCCTGCTCACGCCCAAGGCCATTCATGAAATTCGCCTGATTCGACTGCCGCGACAAAGGCGCCATTGTGGCACCCTGCCAGCACCGCGGACAACTGAATCCCGCACAGCAGAGCGGTCAAGCCCCTTCAGGCCGCAGAATCAGCACGCCCAACGGCGGTAAATTCAGCGACAGTGACACCGGTTGACCATGGCGCGGCTCATCCTGAGTAAAGACTTCGCCGCCGTTGCCGAAATTGGAACCGGCATACATGTCCGCATCACTGTTGATCACTTCGCTCCAGCGTCCGGCAAACGGCACGCCGACGGCATAGGCCTCGCGGGGCACCGGGGTGAAGTTAGCCACCACCAGGACGGGCTTACCGTCCTTGCTCCAGCGCAGCCAGGCGTAGACGCTGTTGATCGCGTCATCGCCAATCAGCCATTGGAAGCCTTGTGGCGCATCGTCCTGTTCGTGCAGGGCTGGCTCTTCGCGGTACAGACGGTTCAAGTCACCGACCAGCTTCTGCACGCCTTTGTGCTCTGCGTACTGCAAGAGGTACCAGTCCAGTTGCTGGTCGTGGTTCCACTCGCGCCACTGGCCGAACTCGCAGCCCATGAACAACAGTTTCTTGCCGGGATGCATCCACATGAACGCCAGGTAGGCACGCAGGTTGGCAAACTTCTGCCAGCGGTCGCCGGGCATCTTGTCGATCAACGAATGCTTGCCGTGTACCACTTCATCATGGGAAATCGGCAGGATGAAACGCTCGGACCAGGCATACACCAGGCCGAAGCTCAGCTCGTTGTGGTGATGGGCGCGGTAGACCGGGTCTTGCTGGATGTAATGCAGCGAGTCGTGCATCCAGCCCATGTTCCATTTGTAGTTGAACCCCAGGCCGCCCTGTTGGGTGGGCTGGCTTACGCCGGGCCAGGCGGTGGATTCCTCGGCGATCACCAGGGCGCCGGGGGCCTCCAGGGCTACCACGTCATTGAGGTGGCGCAGAAAGTCGATGGCTTCCAGGTTCTCGCGGCCGCCGTGGCGGTTGGGCACCCACTCGCCGGCCTTGCGCGAATAGTCGCGGTACAGCATCGACGCCACCGCATCCACACGCAGGCCGTCGATATGGAAATGCTTGAGCCAGTGCAGGGCCGAGGCCAGCATAAAGCCGTGCACCTCGGTGCGGCCCAGGTTGTAGATCAGCGTGTCCCAATCCTGGTGGAAGCCTTCCAGCGGGTTGGCATATTCATACAGCGCGGTGCCGTCGAACTGGGCGAGGCCGTGGGTATCGGTGGGGAAATGCGCCGGTACCCAGTCCAGAATCACGCCGATATCGGCCTGGTGCAAGGCGTTGACGAAATAGGCGAAATCTTCCGGCGAACCAAAGCGCGCAGTCGGGGCGAACTGCGACAAGGCCTGATAACCCCAGGAGCCGCCAAACGGGTGCTCCATGATTGGCATCAATTCGATATGGGTGAAACCCAATTGCTGCACGTACGGGACCAGGCGTTCCGCCAGTTCACGCCAGCCATATTGGCGGGCGACTTCGCCGGCTTCGTCCAGCTCGCATTGCCAGGAACCGACGTGCAGCTCGTAGATCGACAGCGGCGCGGTGGGTTTCTGCTTCTCGCTGCGCGACTGCATCCATGCATGGTCTTGCCAGTCCACCTGCAACGGCGGCGCAACTTTCGACGCCGTGTCCGGCGGCAGTTGGGTGGCCAGTGCCATGGGGTCGGCTTTGAGCGGCAAGATTCCGTTGGCGCCGAGGATCTCGTACTTGTAGGCAGCGCCCGGTTGCAGACGTGGGATAAACAACTCCCACACGCCCGAAGGATGGCGCAGGCGCATCGGATGACGGCGCCCGTCCCAGATATTGAAGTCGCCCACCACCGACACCCGCCGCGCATTCGGCGCCCATACGGCAAAGCGCACGCCCTGCACGCCGTCGACGCTGGTCACCTGGGCGCCCAGGCAGCTGCTGAGGTCGCGGTGGTTGCCTTCGGCAAACAGGTACAGGTCCATTTCCCCCAGCAATAATTGGCTGAAACTGTAAGGGTCTTCGGTGATCTGTTCACCGCCGGCCCATTGGATTTTCAGCAGGTAGGGCTGGCGTGTGATGAAGTGCCCGACAAACAGGCCCGGCACCTGGGTCGCGTCCAGGCTGCCGATGGGCTCGCCGCTGTCTTTCGCCAACACCTGGACGCTCAGGGCTTCGGGCAGGAATGCGCGGATAAATTGCCCGCCCTGCTCGTCATCGTGCGGCCCGAGGATCGAGAACGGGTCGTGGTGCTCGGCGCGCACCAGCGCATCGACGTCCTTGGACGCCGGCATGGCAGTCAACTTGGGCTGCAGCGGTTCTTTATGCGTGTAATTCATGACGTCTCCCCACCGCGTGCAGTGTCAGATAGAGGTATTAGCCCGCTGAGCAGCCCGTGCAGCCCTTGCAGGGGCACCGGTAGCCAGGTCGGGCGGTTTTCCGCTTCGTAAGCCACTTCGTACGCGGCCTTTTCCAGGCTGAACAATGTCAGCGCGGCGTCCTGGCCTTTGGCATCCTGCCAGTCATGCGCCAGTGTAGACGTAGCTGCCTGATAAGCCTGGATAAATGCCTCGCGTGCTTCATTCAGGTAGCGTTCGGTCACACGCCGGCGGGCCTGATCGGCTTGCGGCGAGTGATCCGCCCCTTGCACATTCAGGGCCATGGCCGCTGCGTAATCAAACGAGCGCAGCACACCGCTCACATCTTTATACGGGCTGTGCTTGCCACGCCGCTCATGCAGCGGCCTGGCTGGCTCGCCTTCAAAGTCGATCAGGTAGGCATCGCCCTTCACCACCAGCACCTGGCCCAGGTGCAAATCACCGTGGACCCGAATGCGCAGACCGCCCAACGTGGCTTTCGCCAACGCCTGGACCTGGGCGCCGATGGCTTTTTTCTGCGCCAGCAAGTCACTGACCAACGCCTGATCCGCAGGGTTCAATTGGGTTTGATGCAGCTTGAGTAACTGCAACGCACGTTCGATCTGCGCGCCGACGTCCTTGGCCCAGGCCTGGGTGTCCTTGGCGGTAGTGACCTCGGGCTTGAAGTCCTTGTTGGTGGTCTTCGCGCCCAGCACCAGGTGCATTTCCCCCAGGCGCTGGCCGAGTAGCCCGGCAAAGTCCGCCAATTCGCCCAAGGCGTTGTAGTGCTGGTCCTGTTCGGAGATGGCCTGCGCCAGTTCGTCGCGAATGGCGCGTTCCAGGTTGTTCTGGGTCCAGCTCCAGGCGTCGCCCTGATTGCTCAGGTAACCCTGGGCGATCATCAGCAGGTTGTCCTGGCCGTCGGCGTCGCGGCGAATCATCGAGCCCAGCAGCGGCGAGATGTTCGGGTAATCGGCGGCGGTCAGGTAGGCGCTCATTTCCAGCTCCGGGTGCACACCGGCGCTGACTTTGCGGATCAGCTTGAGCACCAGGCACTCGCCCACCACCACCGAACTGTTGGACTGCTCGGCCGACAAATAGCGCACCTGGGCGTCATCGGTCAGTTGCAACGGCGCCAGATGGGGCGTGGCTTCAAAGCGCAGGTCGCCTTCGCTGGAGCTCAGCACCGTACCGGCCTGCAGGCCCTGGATCACGGCGCGGATAAAGTGCTCCAGGCTGAAGGCATCCGTGACCAATCCTACCTGCCGCGTACGCCGCACACGGGCCAGGGCCAATTGCTGCGGCAAGGCACTGGTGAACTGGTCTTCGCTCAGAAAACCGAACGGCAGTTGATAGCGACTGACCTGGCCGCCGCTGGTAACGTCAATTTCACTGAGCAACACCGGATGCTCCGGGTCGCCAAACCGCACGCCGTAAGCGATGTGCACGTTGTCGATAGCGGTGTCCTTGCCCGCGAACCAGCGCCGCTTGGGCAGCCAGGCAGGCAAGGAAGTCTGCTCCAGGGTGGTGCGGCAAGGGTCTTCGAGCAATTCTTCCATGCGTTTTTTAAGTACCAGAGTAGTGAAGTCGGGGATGCTTTGAGCCGGTTCCACATGCCAGCTGGGCATCTGGTTCTGCGCCGCCAATCCAAACCAATAGAAGCCATAGGGCGCCAGGGTCAGCAGGAAATTCAACTGGCCGATGGGCGGGAACGCGTTGCCGCCGAGCATCTCCACCGGCACCATCCCGGCGAAGGCCGACAGGTCCAGTTCGGCGGCCTGGGCACTGCGGGACACGTTGGCCACGCACAGGATGATTTCCGTGCGGCCGTCTTCCCCGGTGTATTCACGGGTGTAGGCCAGGATTCTGCGATTGCTCGGCGAAAGCATTTTCAGACTGCCCCGGCCAAACGCCTTGGATTGCTTGCGCACCGCCAACATGCGTCGGTTCCAGTTGAGCAGTGAGTGCGGGTCTTGGGTCTGGGTTTCGACGTTGACCGACTGGTAGCCGTACAGCGGGTCCATGATCGGCGGCAGCACCAGGCTGGCCGGGTCGGCGCGGGAGAAGCCGCCGTTGCGGTCGATGGACCACTGCATCGGCGTGCGCACACCGTCGCGGTCGCCGAGGTAGATGTTATCGCCCATGCCGATTTCGTCGCCGTAATACAGGGTCGGCGTGCCGGGCATCGACAGCAGCAGGCTGTTGAGCAGTTCCACGCGGCGGCGATCTCGTTCCAGCAGCGGTGCCAGGCGTCGGCGAATGCCCAGGTTGATGCGCGCGCGACGGTCAGCGGCGTAGTAGTTCCACAGGTAGTCGCGCTCTTTGTCGGTGACCATTTCCAGGGTCAGCTCATCGTGATTGCGCAGGAAGATCGCCCACTGGCAGTTGGCGGGGATTTCCGGGGTCTGGCGCAAGATATCGGTGATCGGAAAGCGGTCTTCCTGGGCCAGCGCCATGTACATGCGCGGCATCAGCGGGAAGTGGAAAGCCATGTGGCATTCGTCGCCGTCGTCGCCCTTCTTGTCACCAAAGTACAGCTGGGTGTCTTCGGGCCACTGGTTGGCTTCGGCCAGCAACATGCGGTCCGGGTAATGGGCGTCGATTTCGGCGCGGATCTGCTTGAGCACATCGTGGGTTTCGGCAAGGTTCTCGTTATTGGTGCCGTCGCGCTCGATCAGGTACGGGATGGCGTCCAGGCGCAGGCCGTCAATGCCCATGTCCAGCCAGTAACGCATCACCGACAGCACGGCCTTCATCACTTGCGGGTTGTCGAAGTTGAGGTCCGGCTGGTGGGAGTAGAAACGGTGCCAGAAGTACTGGCCGGCGACCGGGTCCCAGGTCCAGTTGGACTTCTCGGTGTCGAGGAAGATGATGCGCGTGCCGTCGTATTTCTGGTCGTCATCGGACCACACATAAAAATCTCGCGCCGCCGAACCGGGCTTGGCCTTGCGGGCGCGCTGGAACCACGGGTGCTGGTCGGACGTATGGTTGATCACCAGCTCGGTGATCACCCGCAACCCACGTTTGTGGGCCTCGGCGATAAAGCGCCTGGCGTCGGCCAGGGTGCCGTAGTCACTGTGCACGCCACGGTACTCGGCGATGTCGTAGCCGTCATCGCGCCGTGGCGAGGGGTAGAACGGCAGCAGCCAGATGGTGTTCACGCCGAGGTCGGCAATGTAGTCGAGCTTGGCGATCAGCCCGGGAAAGTCACCGATGCCGTCATTGTTGGAGTCGAAGAAGGACTTGACGTGAACCTGGTAGATCACCGCGTCCTTGTACCAGAGCGGGTCCTTGATGAAGCTGGCAGCCTTGGGTTTCTTCGCCATTGGAAACTCCTGGAATACTCAAATTCTTTCAAACTGAACTCGGTCAATGTGGGAGGGGGCAAGCGCCCTCCCACATGTTGATCTTCACTAGGCTCAGGAGGTGGTGATGCGCCAGATCCCGAACGGCATCTGCGGCTCAAGGCGCGTCCACTGGGTCTTGCCATACCAGGTCCAGCGATGGCCGTTCATCAAGTCCTCACCTTGGGTTTGCGCGTCATCGGGCAGGCCCAGCTCCCACAACGGCAATTCGAAATGCGCTTCCTGGGCATTGAACGGGTCGAGGTTGATGGCGACCAGGATGAAGTTGTCGCCCTCCTCACTGCGTTTGCCGAAGTACAGGATGTTGTCGTTCCATGCGGTGTAGAGCTTCAACCCCAGGTGTGTCTGCAACGCAGGGTTTTGCCGGCGGATGCGGTTGAGCTGGGCGATCTCGGCGATGATGTTGCCGGGGGCGGTGAAGTCGCGGACACGGATCTCGTACTTCTCGGAGTCCAGGTATTCCTCTTTGCCCGGCACCGGCGCGGCTTCGCACAGTTCAAAGCCCGAATACATGCCCCACAGGCCCGAGCCCATGGTCGCCAGCGCGGCGCGGATCAGAAAGCCAGCGCGGCCGGACTCATGCAGGAAGCCTGGGTTGATGTCCGGGGTGTTGACGAAGAAGTTCGGCCGGTAGCACTCGCGCCACGGCGACTGGTTCAACTGGGTGAAGTACTCGCTCAACTCGGCCTTGGTATTGCGCCAGGTGAAATAGGTGTAGCTCTGGGAATAACCGACCTTGCCCAGCCGCGCCATC
Source organism: Pseudomonas sp. SR18 (assembly GCF_023701505.1). Lineage (NCBI taxonomy): Bacteria > Pseudomonadati > Pseudomonadota > Gammaproteobacteria > Pseudomonadales > Pseudomonadaceae > Pseudomonas > Pseudomonas sp. SR18. The sequence goes on from NZ_JAMQAU010000006.1 coordinate 44,506, forward strand.
ATCGCCGGCGTGGTGAAGGCCTCGGCGAGAAAAATCACCTCGGGGTGCTTTGAGCGCACATCGCTGATCAGCCATTGCCAGAACGGCAGCGGCTTGGTGTGGGGGTTGTCGACGCGAAAGGTCTTCACGCCCTCTTCCACCCAGCCCACCACGATGTCGCGCAACTCGGTCCAGAGACCCGGAATCGCATCCGCCGCATAGAAGTCGACGTTGACAATGTCCTGGTACTTTTTCGGCGGGTTTTCAGCGTATTTGATCGTCCCGTCGGGGCGCCAGTTGAACCAGCCCGGATGCTGCTTGAGCCACGGGTGGTCCTGGGAGCACTGGATGGCAAAGTCCAGGGCAATTTCCAGCCCGTGGTCGGCGGCCGCCTGGACCAGGCGGCGAAAGTCGTCGCGACTGCCCAGTTGCGGGTGAATGGCCTCGTGACCGCCCTCCTCGCTGCCAATGGCGTACGGGCTGCCCGGATCATCGGGGCCGGCGGTCAGCGAGTTGTTCTTGCCCTTGCGGTGGCTGCGGCCGATGGGGTGGATCGGCGGGAAGTACAGCACGTCGAACCCCATGTCATGGATCATCGGCAGCCGTGCGTGCACATCGTTGAAGGTGCCGTGACGCGCTGGATCGTCGGTGATCGAGCGCGGAAACAGTTCGTACCAACTGGCGAACTGCGCCGCCTCACGCTCCACGTCGATCGGGTAAACGGTGCTGATGCTCAAATAGGCGCGGTGATCAGCCTGGGTCATCAGGTGTGCACTGTCTTCGTGCAGGAACAGCGCGACCTGTTCGGTTTCCAGCAGGCCGGAGAGTTCGTGGTGCAGCAACATCAGACGGTCGCGCAGTTCGTTGTCACTGCGTTCGGCGGCCTGCAGCACCAGGCTGCGGCCTTCCTGCAACTCCAGGCTGACCGGCACGCCGGCTTCGTGCTTCTTGCGCAGCTCGTAGCAGAAGCTGGCGAAGGTATCGATCCAGGCTTCAATGCAGTATTCGTGAGGGCCTTGGGTGGTGACGGTAAACGCGCCCTCCCAGCCATTGTTACCCACGTCGGTCATCACCACGCTGTGCCAGCTTTCGTCCTGCAACGGCCGCCAGCGGATCAGGACAGCGAGCTTGTCGTGGCCGTCGGCGAATACCTTGCTGGTCACGTTGACCCGCTGGCCCACGACGGCCTTGACGGCGAATTCACCGCCATCAATTACCGGCATGGTGCTTTCGATCGCGATCCTGGGCAGCAACAGCGCCTGGGACAGCGGCAGTGAGCAATTATCTGGAACCTGAGTGTCAGCAGTCATCGAGCATCTTCCCCTTACGCCCTGTGGACGCTCTTTGCTTGATCCGAATTCTGAAACGGCAGTGCTCTCCCTGAGCAAGGCCGTCATAGGTCCGAGCCTGAGCCTTGGTCAAAAGTTCAGGTGGATGTGCCGCCACTGAGCGGGGAATCAAATCCCCCAGGCGGTTGTCCACCGGTAGAGCAAAGCACAAAGGAGGCCACACCGATGAATATCCCGATCCCGGCTGAAACCCCTGACCCGAATATCGACAACCCGACCCTGCCGCCCACTGAATCGGAACCGATTCCCGAAAAAGAGCCCCCGGAAAATCTGCCACCCCCCGTGGAAGAGCCGCCGACAACCATGCCCCCGGTGATCGTCAGTCCTTCTCGAAGCGCTTGACGATTTTTGGCATGACGCGGAACACCGCCAACGCCAACAACGTACTCAGGACCGCTGTCGATTCCCGGCCCAACCCGGTCGAGACCCCAATCGCAGCGGTCATCCACAGGCCGGCGGCGGTGGTCAGGCCTTTGACATGCCCCTCTTCATCATCCTTGCCTTTAATGATGGTGCCGGCGCCGAGAAAGCCGATCCCTGCGATCACGCCTTGCACCACGCGGCTCATGGCGTCCGCCTGATTGCCCGACATCTGCGGCACCATCACAAACAGCGCGGCGCCCAAGGCCACCAGCATATGGGTGCGTATCCCGGCCGCCTTGCCCTTGCTCTCGCGTTCAAAGCCCAAGATGCCGCCCAGCAAGGCGGCGATCAGCAGGCGCACGGTGACCTGGGTCAGTTGCCTGGCATCGCCGATATCGGCGAATTCGGCCTGCAGGGTTTGCCACACTTCATGCCACCAAGCGTCCATGAAAGCTGTCCTTCAAAGAAGTCGATAATTCATGGACAGCGCCTACCGCCAGTCAGTTGCCTTGAACCCTGCCTCGCCACTCTCCCCTAAGGTGCATAGCCGATGAAAAAGGAGTCCAACATGACGCTGCGTATTGAAAACCACCTGTGCTATTTCAAGCTCGACGCCAGTGGCCAGGAGCAAAGCGTGCCTGCCACCCGCGTGAAGATAGTGACGGACGATGACAAGTCCATGTCCTACGTAGAACTCGCGGGCGAGCGCATCTACATCACCGAAACCGAAGCAGACGCCCTGACGGTCGAAGGCGCGACGGACGGGCGTAACCATGTGAAGGCCACCGAACCTGGTTCGCTGATTTGATTGATCCGTGTCATCACCGCTGGAATCAACCTGCACCCCAGGCGCGCCGGGGTGCAGCAGATTGTCGCAGGGCCCGGCCCGCAGGCCATCTGATCCGCTTTTTATCGCTTTAGCTGAGTCTGTTATGCAAACAGCCGCCGGCCCATAGTTCATCCGCCTGATGGAGGCTGATGAGCGAATGACCATGAGCGAACGCATCCCAACCGTGGAAACCTTTGAACCCATTCACCCCAAGAAGGTGAAGGCCAAATCCAGCGACACCCTGATTCATACCCGCAGCTTCACCGGCCTGTTCCGTACCTTGCGCGTGGCGGGTGCGGGCTTTCTGTTCCTGGCGTTTTTCGGCACCGTATGGCTGAACTGGGGCGGGCGCCAGGCCGTGCTGTGGGATCTGGCGGAGAGCAAATTCCATATTTTTGGCGCGACCTTCTGGCCCCAGGATTTCATCCTGCTGTCAGCGCTGCTGATCATCTGCGCCTTCGGCCTGTTTGCGGTCACGGTGTTCGCCGGCCGTGTGTGGTGTGGCTACACCTGCCCGCAAAGCTCGTTCACCTGGTTGTTCATGTGGTGCGAAAAGGTCACCGAGGGCGAACGCAACCAACGCATCAAGCTGCAAGCGGCGCCCTGGAGCCTGAACAAACTGGCGCGGCGTTCGGCCAAGCACACCTTGTGGCTGGGTATCAGCGTGCTGACCGGGCTGACCTTTGTCGGCTACTTCACGCCTGTCCGCCCGTTGGCCGAGGAACTGCTGACCCTGGAAATAGGCGGCGTGAGCCTGTTCTGGGTGCTGTTTTTCACCGCGGCCACCTACCTCAATGCCGGCTGGCTGCGCGAGGCGGTGTGCATGCACATGTGTCCGTACGCGCGATTCCAGAGCGTGATGTTCGATAAAGACACCCTGACCATTTCCTACGACAGCGCCCGTGGCGAAAGCCGGGGCCCGCGCAAACGCGAGGTCAGGCCGGCCGATGTCGGCCTGGGTGATTGCATTGACTGCCACCTGTGCGTACAGGTCTGCCCCACTGGCATCGACATCCGCGACGGCCTGCAAATGGAGTGCATCGGCTGCGCGGCGTGCATCGATGCCTGCGATTCGATCATGGACAAGATGGGTTATGCCCGTGGCCTGGTCAGCTACACCAGCGAACATCAACTGCAAGGCGGCAAGACCCATCTGCTCCGGCCCCGCCTGATCGGCTACAGTGCGGTGCTGCTGGTGATGATTGCCGCGCTGGTGGTAGCCCTGGTGGAACGGCCGATGGTGTCGTTGGACGTGACCAAGGACCGTGGCCTGTTCCGCGAGAACGCCGTGGGCCAGATCGAAAACATCTACAGCCTCAAGGTCATCAACAAAACCCAGCAGCGCCAGGATTACCGGGTGGAACTGATCGACGCCGACGGTTTCCAGCTGCACGGCAAGACCGAGGTCAGCCTGGCGCCGGGGGAAATCATTGATGTGCCGGTGTCGGTGGCGTTGCTCGCGGATAAACCGGCGAGCAGTTCGCAGACGTTGCGCTTCAAGGTCATGGATGTGGATGAACCGGGCATTTACAGCGTGGCCGACAGCCGGTTTGTGGCGCCGCTCAACCGCTGATACCTCGGTATCAAAAAACACTTGTTTAAGGCCAACATGAAACGCTACGAAAAATTCGCCGAAGACATTGCCGAACTGATCCGCTCCGGCGTCCTCGGGCCCGGCCAGCGCGTGCCGTCGGTGCGCTACGCCAGCCAGACCTACGGCGTCAGCCCGTCCACGGTGTTCCAGGCCTATTACCTGCTGGAGCGCCGTGGCCTGATCCGCGCGCGGCCGCGTTCCGGGTACTTCGTCAACACCCATGCGCCGAGCCCGTTCTCCGAGCCGGTGGTGAGCGAACAGGTGCACGAGTCCACCGAGGTGGATGTCAGCGAGTTGGTGTTCTCGGTACTCGACTCGATCAAAGACCCCAACACCGTGCCCTTCGGCTCGGCGTTCCCCAGCCCGATGCTGTTCCCGCTGCCGCGCCTGGCCCGCTCCCTGGCCAGCGCCAGCCGTGAGATGGACCCGCGCCTGGTCGTCACGGACATGTCGCCGGGCAACCCCCAACTGCGTCGGCAAATCGCCCTGCGCTACATGGTCGGCGGGCTGATGCTGCCGATGGAAGAACTGCTGATCACCAACGGCGCCCTGGAAGCGCTGAACCTGTGCCTGCAAGCCGTCACCGAACCCGGCGATCTGGTAGCCATTGAAGCCCCGGCGTTCTATGCCTGCCTGCAAGTGCTCGAACGCCTGAAGCTCAAGGCGGTGGAGATCCCCGTGCACCCGCGCGACGGCATCGACCTCAACGCCCTGGCGCAAGCCCTGGAGCGCTACCCGATCAAGGCCTGCTGGACCATGACCAGTTTCCAGAACCCCATGGGCGCAACCCTGCCGGAAGCCAAGAAACAGGCGCTGGTGGAGTTGTTGCGCAGCCATCAGGTGCCGCTGATCGAAGACGATGTCTACGCCGAACTGTATTACGGCCAACAGGCCCCCAAGCCGGCCAAAGCCTTCGACACCGAAGGCATGGTGATGCACTGCGGTTCCTTCGCAAAGAGCCTGGCGCCCGGCTATCGCGTGGGCTGGGTGGCCGCTGGGCGCTATGCGCAGAAAGTCGAACGCCTGAAGCTGATGACCTCGCTGTGCCCGTCAATGCCGGCCCAGGCGGCGATTGCCGATTACCTGCAACATGGCGGCTACGACCGGCACCTGCGCAAATTGCGCTATGCCCTGGAAGAGCAGCAAAGCGCCATGCTCGCCGCCATTGCCCGGTATTTCCCCGCACAGACCCGCGTCAGCCAGCCGGCCGGGGGGTATTTCCTGTGGTTGGAATTGCCGGAACAGACGGATTCACTGAAGTTGTTCCAGATGGCCTTGGCCCAAGGCATCAGCATTGCACCGGGGCCGATCTTCTCGGCGACCCAGCGCTTTCGCAATTGCATTCGGCTGAACTACGGCAGCCCGTGGACCGAGGCGTCGGAGAAGGCGATGGAGACGTTGGGGCGGATTGTGCGGTCGTTTTGAGGGCTGGGTGGCGTTGACATCATCGGGGGCAAGCCCCCTCCCACACTGAGGGTATTCACACATCTGAATGTGGGAGGGGGCTTGCCCCCGATGGCGCCCGAACAGACGCTACCGACTCACCGCCCGCCGCCCAGATCCACAAACGTCCCGGTGGCATACGAGGCCTTATCCGACAACAACCAGATAATCGCTTCCGCCACTTCATCCGGTCGGCCGCCACGCGCCATGGGAATGCCGGACTCCAGCTTGCTGACCCGGTCCGGGTCGCCGCTCAGGGCATGGAAGTCGGTGAAGATATAGCCGGGGCGCACGGCGTTGACGCGTATCCCCTCGCCCGCCACCTCTTTGGACAGGCCGATGGTGAAGGTATCGAGCGCGCCCTTGGAGGCGGCGTAGTCCACGTACTCATTCGGCGAGCCCAAGCGCGCGGCCACTGACGAAACGTTGACGATGCTGCCGCCCTGCCCGCCGTGCTTGGGCGACATGCGCAGCACCGCATGCTTGGCGCACAGAATCGGCCCCAGCACGTTGGTTTTCATGATGTTGAGGATACGGAATTCGGACATTTCATCGACCCGTGACTTATGTGCCACGGTGCCCGCGTTGTTGACCAGGGCGGTCACGCGGCCCAATTCGGCGTCGACGCGGTGGAACAAGGCGATCACTTCATCTTCGATGCTGACATCCGCCCGCACAGCAATCGCCTGGGCACCCAGGCCACGCACCTGTTCCAGAACGCCGAGGGCGGCTGCTTCGTCGCAGCGGTAGTTGATGCAAACGCGATAGCCTTCACGCGCTGCCAGCAATGCCGTTTCGGCGCCTATGCCACGACTGCCCCCGGTGATGATGACAACTTTGTCCATGCGTGCGGTCTCCTGGTCCAACCTGGTGATAGGGTTGGATCCAATACTAACCGTCACGCACGGTTTTTGTCAGGCGCCAATACGTCCTCGGCCCGTTGGATATTCGCCATGAAACCATCGGCCGGCAGCGGATGCCCCAGCAGGTAACCTTGCAGGGAGTTGCAACCCAGCCGCGTCAGGAAGTTCTGCTGCGCATCGGTTTCCACACCTTCGGCGACAATGCGCAATCCCAAGGCTTGGCCGAGGGCAACGATGGCCGAAACAATGGCCGCGTCGTCGCTGTCGTGCTCCAGGTCGCGCACAAAACCGCGGTCGATCTTCAACTCGTTGGCTGGCAGGCGCTTGAGGTACATCAGGCTGGAATAACCGGTGCCGAAGTCATCGATGGACAGGTCGACGCCCATGTCCGAGAGCTGCTGCAACACCGTCATGCTCGCGTCGGCATCGCTCATGGCGGTGGTCTCGGTGATTTCCAGGGTCAGGCTGTTGGCCGGCAACTGATGCCGATCCAGAGCGTTGGCCACGCTCTTGACCAGCCCCGCATGGCAGAACTGCAGCGCCGACAGGTTCACGGCGATGCGCCAATCCTCATAACCCTGGGCATACCACACGCTCATCTGGCGACAGGCTTCATTGAGCACCCATTCGCCGATGGGAATGATCAAGCCGGTCTTTTCCGCCAGTTCGATAAAGGTCACAGGCAACAACAGGCCCTGCTGCGGATGTTCCCAACGCACCAGCGCTTCGGCGCCCACGGGGATGCCACTGACCGCATCGAACTTGGGCTGGTAGTACAGGCGAAACTGCTCTTGCTCAAGGGCATTGCGCAGGTCCTGCAACAACTGCAATTGCTTGCGCGCATTGGTGTTCATCGACACATCGAAAAAACTGTAGCCGTTCTTGCCCATGCCCTTGGCGTGGTACATCGCGGCGTCGGCGTTCATCAACAGTTCCTGGGGGTTGCCACCGTTGCCGGGGAACAATGCGATACCGACACTGGCCGAGATTTTCAGCTCGTGCTCGGCCACATGGAATGCGCGGTTGATCAGCCCGACCTGGCGCTCGGCCAAGCGCAGGGCATCGTCCGGCTGGCTCAATTGCACCAGCAGCACAAACTCATCACCACCGATGCGCGCCAGGGTGTCATGGCTGCGCAAGTCCTCGCGCAGGCGCAGGCCGACTTCGCGCAACAATTGGTCGCCCATGTGATGGCCAAAGGCATCGTTGACCGGTTTGAAGCCATCCAGGTCGATAAACATCAAGGCGAAGCAACCGCCCTGCTCTTTGACCGCCTGCATGGCTTGTTGAATCCGGTCGGCCAGCAAGGTGCGATTGGGCAGGCCGGTGAGCATGTCATGCAGGGCCAGGTGAGTCAGTTCCTGGTTGGCCAGGCTGAGGGAATCGGCGAGCACTGCGGTGCGGGCTTCCAGGCGTGCGTCGAGCAGCGACGTCAGCAACGCAATGGCGAGCACCGCCAGGGTGGTGACCAGCACCAGGTTATCCAGGCCGTTGCCGGTCAAGCCGTCCAACGCAGCGGCGCAGTAGCTTTCATCGGCAAAGCGTGCAGCCGCCATGCCGGTGTAATGCATACCGACGATGGCAAAGCCCATCACCACCGCTGCGCCGCCCCGTGCCAGACGCACGTACGGCGTGTTACGGCGCAGGTTGAACGCAATCAACAACGCCGCACCGGACGCCACCACGGCGATCAGCAGCGACAGGCCAAACAACGTGGGGTCGTAGTCGATGCCTGGGGTCATGCGCATCGCCGCCATGCCGGTGTAGTGCATGCTGGCAATGCCGGTGCCCATGACCAACGCACCCAACACCAGCTGCCACGCCGGTAAACGCGCCTGGCTGACCAGCCATAACGCAAAGCCACAGGACAGCATCGCGATCAGCAACGACAGCGCGGTAATACCGATGTCAAAACCCAGCGCAAACGGCAGCCGCAGGGCCAACATGCCGATGAAGTGCATGGACCAGACGCCCACGCCCATCGCCAACGCACCGCCGGCCATCCACAAATAAACGCCACGGCCCCTGGCGGTCGCGATGCGGCCGGTCAGGTCCAGCGCGGTATAGGACGCCAGGATCGCGACGAACAGGGAGATCACGACGAGGGGGGTGGAATAACTACCGATGAGCATGGGATTTCTCGCGGGCAACGGTCTTGAAACGTCCGTACCAAGTGGCAAAGCGCGCGATTGTAGCGAGAATAAATCTTGAACAGGTGATTAATTAGCAGAGGGCCATCACCTTTAATTTGGCGTCAAAGGACTGGCTTTTAAACGGCTAAAAACGGGCGGGTTGGCAGGGGTGGGCTTGATCAAAAGCATGCTGAGACCTATCTGATTTATGGAGATAAAAATGTGGGAGGGGGCTTGCCCCCGATGGCAGTGGATCAGTCATGGATGTAGGGACTGACACACCGCTATCGGGGCATGGGCATCTACACAACTCTTAAAGGCTGACACATAACCCTGTGGTGAGCGGGCTTGTCCCGCGCTGGGCTGCGAAGCAGCCCCAAAACGTTCACCTCGATTGATTCTGGCACTCTGCGGTGACCCTATTGGGGCTGCTGCGCAGCCCAGCGCGGGACAAGCCCGCTCACCACAACAGCCCATTTGCCATAGATTCAGCATCCACTGGAAGTTGTGTAGATACCTATGGCTATCGGGGGCAAGCCCCCTCCCACATTTGGAGCACGATGCTAGTCCTTGGCATCAATCGCGGTCTTGCCATCCCAACCACCGCCCAGCGCCGCGATCAACTGCACACTGGCTACCAGGCGCGTTTGCAGCAAGGTCAATACGGTACGCTCGTTACTCAGGGCAGTCGCTTGTACGGTGACCACATCCAGATAGGCAATCAGCCCCGCCTTGTACTGGTTCTGCGTCAGGCGCAGCGACTCGCGTGCCGCGTCCAGCGCTTCATTGCTGACCACCGCCTCGTCTTCCAGCACTTTGAGCTGGACCATGTAGTTTTCCACTTCGCGGAAGCCATCCAGCACCGTCTGGCGGTACTTGGCCACGGTTTCGTCGTAGCTGGCCACAGTACGGTCGACCTCAGCCGAGCGCTGGCCGCCATCGAACAACGTCATCGCCAGTTTCGGCCCCACCGACCAGAAGCGGTTCGGCAGACTGATCCAGTCGGCGTAGGTGCTGCTGGAGTAGCCGCCGGCCAGGCTCAGGCTCAGGTCCGGGTAGTACGCCGCCTTGGCCACGCCGATATTGGCGTTGGCGGCGATCACCGAGCGTTCGGCCGAGGCGATGTCCGGGCGGCGCTCCAACAGTTGCGACGGCAGGCTCACGGGAATCTGCGGCAATGCTGGAATGTCCTTGCTCACGGCGAGGTTGAAGTTGGCCGGGGCTTCGCCGATCAATACGGCGATGGCGTTTTCCAGTTGCGCACGCTGCCAGATCAGGTCGATCAGGCTGGCCTGGGTGCTCTTGAGCTGGGTTTGCGCCTGGGCCACCGCGTCCTTGCCGGAGACACCGGCGCGGTACTGGTTTTCGGTCATTTGCAGGGAACGCTGGTAGGTGTCCAGCGTGGCTTGCAGCAGACGGGTCTGCTCGTCCATGACCCGCAGTTGCAGGTAGCTTTGCACCAGTTCGGACTGTTGGCTCAGGCGCATCGCCGCCAAGTCTGCCGAGCTGGCTTCGGCGCTGGCCTCGTTGGCCTCCAGGCCTCGTCGCAGTTTGCCCCAGATGTCGGCTTCCCAGCTCACCCCGAGCTGGGCATTGAGGGTGTCGCGGATACCGCTGCTGGAACTGCTGAGGCTGGCGCTGCTGCTGCCGGTGCCCTGGCTGGCGCGGGTTTTACCGGCGCTCAGGTCGACCGTCGGGTAAAACGCCCCGCGTGAGCTGCGCACCAACGCCTGGGCCTGGCGAAAACGTGCCTCGGCCTGGGCCACGGTCTGGTTGGCCGTATTGAGGCGCACCACCAGGTCGTTGAGCTGACGGTCGCCGTACAACTCCCACCAGGCGCCACGGGCCAGGGAATCACTCGGCGTGGCCTGGCGCCAGCCCTGGGCTTCCTTGAATTGCGCCGGTTCGATGACATCCGGGCGTTTGTAATCCGGGCCGATGGCACAGGCGCTGAGCAATGCACCGCAAAGCACCAGGCTCGCGACGCGGGAACCGCGGGTCATGGCCAATTTGGCAAAGGTTGAATCGGTCATAGCGCAGTGTCCAGGGCAGCATCGGTACGCACGCCGCGCCATTTGTTGAAACGATGGCGCGCGCGGTCGAGATAAAGGTAAACCACCGGAGTGGTGTAAAGGGTCAGGATCTGGCTGAAGACCAGGCCACCAATGATGGTCAGGCCCAGGGGGCGGCGCATTTCCGCGCCGTCGCCCATGCCGAGCAGCAAGGGCAAGGCACCGAGAATCGCCGCCAACGTGGTCATCAGGATCGGCCGCAACCGCAGCAGGCAGGCGCTGCGAATTGATTCAAGGGGGCCCATCCCATTATTGCGCTCCAGTTGCAGTGCCAGGTCGATCATCAGGATCGCATTCTTCTTCACCACGCCGATCAACAGGAACAGGCCCAGCAATGAGATCAGGCTGAACTCGCCCCCCGTCAGGTAGATGGCGAGCAACGCGCCGACACCGGCCGAAGGCAGTGTCGAGAGGATTGTCAGCGGGTGAATGTAGCTTTCGTACAGAATGCCCAACACCAGGTACACCGCCACCAGCGCGCCGAGGATCATGAACGGCTGGCCCTTCTGCGTCGCCGCAAAGGCATCGGCGGTGCCGGCCATCTTGGCGATCACATCTTCGGGCAAACCGACCTTGGCAATCGCCCGTTCGATAGCCGCTGTGCCCTGCTCCACCGTCACCCCTTCGGCCATGTCGAAGGCGATGTTTTCCGAGGCGAACTGGCCTTCGTGACTCACACGGTCATCCGCCAGGCTGTTCTCGTAATGGGCAATGGTCGACAACGGCACGCGCGCGCCATCGGCGGTGATGACCTGCATCTGGTTCAGGGTGATCGGGTCCTGGGCGTATTTGGGGTTGACCTCCATCACCACCTGATACTGGTTGAGACTGTCGTAGATCGTGGAAATCTGCCGCTGGCTGTAGGCGTTGTTCAACACCCCGGTGACCATGTCCATGTCGATGCCCAGGCGCTTGGCCTGGTCACGGTCGACAATCAGCGTGACCTGGGCCGCGCCGCGACCTTCACGGGCGTCGATGGCGGTGAGTTCCGGCAGCCCGCGCAACGCGGTGACGACTTTCGGGTACCACAGGCGCAGTGCGGCCAGATCACCGCTTTGCAGGATGTAGGAATACTGCGCACTGGTCTGGTCGCGACCGCCGCCAAATTGCAGGTCCTGGTCGGCCATCAGGAACAGGCGCCCACCCGGCACCAGCGGCACGTCCTTGCGCAGGCGCTCGATCACCGCCTGGGCGGACACTTTACGCTCGCTGATAGGCTTGAGGCGTACCAGCATCACCGCGTTGTTGGTGCCGTTGTTGCCGCCAATAAAGCCGGCCACGCTGAGCACCGCCGGATCCTTGAGCACGGCCTGGCGGAAGATCTCCATCTTCGGCTGCATCACACTGAACGACAGGCCATCATCGCCGCGCACAAAGCCGATCAACTGGCCGGTGTCCTGCTGGGGCATGAAAGTTTTCGGCACGACCACGTACAGCGCAATGTTCACGCCCACGGTGATCAACAGGCTGAGCAAGGTCAGGCGCCGATGGCGCAGCACCCAGTCCAGGCTCGTGGCGTAGCCGGCGACCATGCGGTCGTTGATCTTCTGGCTCCAGCGCTGCAAGCCGGTCATCCGGCCTTTGACATGGGGCTTGAGCCAGCGGGCGCAGAGCATCGGGGTCAGGCTCAGGGACACCACCAGCGAGACAATGATCGCCGCCGACAAGGTGATGGAAAACTCACGGAACAGGCTGGTAACGATCCCGCCCATGAACAGGATGGAGAGAAACACCGCCACCAGCGACACGTTCATCGACAGCAAGGTAAAGCCGACTTCCTCGGCGCCCAGGTACGCCGCCTTCATGGGCGGCACGCCATCGTCGATATGCCGGGAAATGTTCTCCAGCACCACGATGGCGTCGTCTACCACCAGGCCGGTGGCCAGGATCAACGCCATCAGCGAGAAGTTGTTCAGCGAAAACCCGTACAGGTACATCACCGCAAAGGTGCCCACCAGCGACACCGGCACCGCCAGGGTCGGGATCAGCGAGGCGCGGAAGTTACCGAGGAACAGGTACACCACCAGAATCACCAGCCCGACGGCAATCAGCAGGGTCATCTCGGCTTCGTGCAAGGTGGCGGTGATCACCGGCGAGCGGTCCATGGCCAGGCTGAGCTTGACGCTGGACGGCAGCACGGCCTGCAACGCCGGCAGTTGCGCCTTGATCTGGCGGACGGTCTCGATGATGTTCGCGCCGGACTGGCGGTTGATCACCAACAGCACCGCCGGCTCATTGTTGAAGAAGCCGCTGTTGTAGCGGTCTTCAACGCCGTCGGTGATTTTCGCCACATCCGACAGGCGCAGGGCCGCGCCGTTCTGGTAGCGAATCAGCAGCGGTTCGTAGTCCTTGGCTTTTTCCAGTTGGTCGTTGGCCTGGATCTGCCAGTTGCGCTCGCTGTCTTCCAGGGAACCCTTGGGCCGGCGCTGGTTGGCGTTGGCGATGGTATTGCGCACATCGTCCAGGGCCACGCCGTACTGGTCGAGGGCCTTGGGTTCCAGCTCGATGCGCACCGCCGGCAGTGAACTGCCGCCGATCTGCACTTCGCCCACGCCCGGCACCTGGGACAGGCTTTGGGACAGGATGGTCGAGGCCAGGTCGTAGAGCTGGCCCTTTTGCAACACGTCCGAGGTCAGCGACAGCACCATGATCGGCGCCTGGGACGGGTTGATCTTCTTGTAGGTGGGCATGCTGCGCATGCCGCTGGGCAAGAGGTTGCGCGAGGCGTTGATCGCCGCCTGCACTTCCCGCGCCGCGCCGTTGATATCACGGTCGGAGTCGAACGCCAGGATCACCCGGGTTGAGCCCTGGCTCGACGAACTGCTCATGGTGGTGATGCCGGCAATCGCACCAAAGGAGCGCTCCAACGGTGTGGCCACGGTCGAGGCCATCACCTCAGGGCTGGCCCCCGGCAGGCTTGCCGAAACCACGATCACCGGGAAGTCGATCTGCGGCAGCGGCGACACCGGCAACAGGTTGAAACTCACCCCGCCCAGCAACATGATCGCCAGGCTCAGCAGCAGGGTCGCTACCGGCCGGCGGATGAAAGGTCCGGACAGGTTCATGGCTCGACCGGCTCCAGGCGTTGCGGCTCTTTGCGCCAGCGGCGCCCCAGGCGATCGAAGTACAAGTAGATCACCGGCGTGGTGAACAGCGTCAACACCTGGCTCACCAGCAGGCCGCCGACCATCACCAGGCCCAGCGGCTGGCGCAATTCCGCGCCGGAGCCGGTGGCCAGCATCAGCGGCACCGCACCGAACAACGCCGCGAGGGTGGTCATCAGGATCGGCCGGAAACGCAACAGCGCGGCCTGGTAAATCGCGGTCTGCGGGTCAAGGCCCTGGTTGCGTTCGGCGTCGAGGGCGAAGTCGATCATCATGATCGCGTTCTTCTTGACGATACCGATCAGCAAGATGATGCCGATGATCGCGATCATGCCCAGGTCATTGCCACTGAGCAGCAAGGCCAGCAAGGCGCCCACCGCGGCCGACGGCAAGGTCGACAGGATGGTGATCGGGTGGATATAGCTCTCGTAGAGCACGCCGAGCACGATATACATGGTCACCACCGCCGCCAGGATCAGCAGCAAGGTACTCGACAGCGAGGCTTCGAACGCCTGGGCCGCGCCCTGGAACTGGGTCTGCACGCCCACCGGCATGCCGATGTCCTTCTGGGTCTGGTTGATCAGCTCCACGCCCTTGCCCAGCGCTACGCCGGGGGCCAGGTTGAACGACATCATTACCGCCGGGAACTGGCCGATATGGGCGATGGCCAACTGCGCCTGACGCTGCTCGACACGGGCCAGGCTCGACAGTCGCACCTGGCCGCCATCGGTGGTTTTCACATGGATCTGGTTCAGCGCATCCGGGCCGAGGGTTTCGCCGGACTGGGCCTGCAACACCACGCGGTACTGGCTGGCCTGGGTGTAGATCGTGGAAATCTGGCGCTGGCCGAAGGCGTCGTACAGCGCGTCGGTGATGGTCGACACACTGACGCCCAGGCGCGAGGCCGCATCACGGTCGATCACCAGGTACACCTGCAAGCCTTTGTCCTGCAGGTCGCTGGCAACGTCGGTGAGTTGCGGCAACTGGCCAAGGGCGTGCACCAGCTTGTCACTCCACAGCGCCAGCAGCTCGGAATCCGGCGAGGACATGCTGAACTGGTACTGGGTGCGGCTCACGCGGTCTTCGATGGTCAGATCCTGCACCGGCTGCATAAACAGGCGGATACCCACCAACTTGTCGATTTCCGGTTGCAGCCGGGCGATGACCTGGGCTGCGCTCAAGTCGCGCTGGCCGTGGGCCTTGAGGTTGATCAGCAGGCGGCCGCTGTTGAGGGTGGCGTTATCGCCATCCACACCGATGTAGGACGACAGGCTTTCCACCGCCGGATCCGCCAGGATGATCTTGGCCAGTGCCTGCTGGCGCTGGCTCATCGCAGCAAATGAAATCGACTGCGGCGCCTCGGAAATGCCCTGGATCACCCCGGTGTCCTGCACCGGAAAGAAGCCTTTGGGCACCACCAGGTACAGCACCACGGTGAGGCCCAGGGTGGCGATGGCCACCAGCAGGGTCAACGGCTGGTGCTTGAGGACCCACTGCAACTTGCGGCCATAGGCTTCGATCATCCAGTCGATCCAGGCGCCGCTGGCCTTGTAGAAACGGCCCTGCTCTGCTTCCTTGGGCTCACGCTTGAGCAACCGCGCGCACATCATCGGCGTGAGGGTCAGCGACACCACCAGGGAAATCAGGATCGCCACTGCCAGGGTGATGGCAAATTCACGGAACAGGCGCCCCACCACGTCGGCCATGAACAGCAACGGGATCAGCACCGCGATCAGCGACAGGGTCAGGGAAATCAGGGTGAAGCCAATCTGTTTGGCGCCCTTGAGGGCGGCGGCCATTGGGGTTTCGCCTTCCTCGATGTAACGGGAGATGTTCTCCAGCATCACGATGGCATCGTCCACCACAAAGCCGGTAGCAATGGTCAAGGCCATCAGCGTCAGGTTATTGATCGAGAACCCGGCCAGGTACATCACGCCAAAGGTGCCCACCAGGGACAACGGCACGGCGATGGACGGAATAATTGTCGCGCTGACCCGGCGCAGGAACAGGAAGGTCACCATCACCACCAGGGCGATGGCGATCAGCAATTCGTGCTGTACGTCCTTGACCGAGGCGCGGATGGTCTGGGTGCGGTCGGTGAGTACAGTAACGTCGAGGCCGGCCGGCAGGTTGTCGGTGATGCTCGGCAGCAGCGCCTTGATGCGGTCTACCACCTCGATGACGTTGGCGCCCGGCTGGCGCTGGATGTTCAGCAGCACCGCCTGGTTTTCATTGGCCCAGGCGGCCAGACGCTCGTTTTCGGCGCCATCGACGATTTGCGCGACGTCTTTAAGGCGCAACGGCGCGCCATTGTTGTAGGCCAGGATCAGTTCGGCGTATTGCTGGGGCGAGACCAACTGATCATTGGCATCCAGCATCGACACCCGCGTCGGCCCGTCGAAGTTACCCTTGGGCTGGTTGACGTTGGACGCGGCGATCAAGGTGCGCACATCCGACAGGTTCAAGCCGTTGGCCGCCAGGGCCTCGGGGTTGACCTTGATGCGCACGGCCTGGCGCTGGCCGCCGGCGATGCTGACCATGCCGACGCCGCTGATCTGCGCGATTTTCTGCGCCATGCGCGTGTCGACCAGGTCATTGAGCTTGGGCAGCAGCATGGTCTTGGAGCTGATGGCCAGGGTCAGCACCGGGGTATCTGCCGGGTTGACCTTGTTGTACACCGGCGGTGCCGGCAAATCCTTGGGCAGCAGGTTGGTGGCGGCGTTGATCGCGGCCTGCACCTGTTGCTCGGCGACGTCCATATTGATGTCGAGGTTGAAACGCAGGGTCAGTACCGACGCGCCGCCAGAGCTGGTGGACGCCATCTGGGTCAGGCCGGGCATCTGCCCGAACTGGCGCTCAAGGGGCGCAGTCACCGCGCTGGTCATCACGTCGGGGCTGGCGCCGGGGTACAGGGTCATCACCCGGATGGTCGGGTAATCCACCTGGGGCAAGGCCGAAACCGGCAGCAAGCGGTACGCGATGATGCCGGCCAGGACGATGGCCAGCATACTCAGCGTGGTGGCGACCGGGCGAAGGATAAACAGCCGCGACAGGTTCATGCGCCGACCTTTTGCGCCTTGCCGGCGTCAGCGCCGGTCTCCCCTTTCGCCGCGGGTTTGCCTTGCAGGTGTTCAGTCGGCGTGGTCGGGACTTCGGTGCTGTCGTTGACCACTTCGATTTCGCTGCCTTCCTTGAGGCGGTCGGTGCCTTCGAGCACCACACGGTCACCGGCGACCAGGCCTTCCTTGATCACGGTGTTTTCACCGTCGGTATCGCCGACTACCAGGGGCTGAACCTTGACCTTCTTATCGCCATCGAGCTTGTAGACGAAGGTGCCGCTGTTGCCGAACTGGATCGCCGCAGACGGCGCCAGCACCACGTTGTGCAGGGTGTCGGCCAGCAGGTGCACGTTGACGAACTGGTTGGGGAACAGCGCCTTGTCCTTGTTATCGAAACGCGCCTTGAATTTCAGGGTGCCGGTGGTGACGTCGATCTGGTTGTCCAGGCTCTGCAACACGCCGATGGCCTGCTGTTTGACGTCGCCACGGTCCCAGGCTTCCACCGGTAGCTTGTTGCCGGCGTGATAACGGGCGAGCACGGTTTCCAGGGTATTTTCCGGCAGGGTGAAGGCCACGCTGATCGGCTGGGTCTGGGTGATCACGGCCAGGGCGGTGGTGTCGTTGGCGGCCACCAGGTTGCCAACGTCGAGCTGGCGCAAGCCGACGCGACCGGCGATCGGGGCACGGATCCTGGTGAATTCAAGGTTGAGCTTGGCGTCGTCGACCGCGCCCTGGTTGGTCTTGACCGTGCCCTGGTATTGCAAAACCAGCGCTTCGGCGGTGTCCAGGGTCTGCTTGGCGATACTGTCCTGGGCGTACAGGCCACGATAACGCTCCACATCGACCTGGGCATTTTTCAGCTGGGCCTGGTTCTGCATCAGCGTGCCCTGGGCCTGGAGCAAGGCGTTTTGATAGCTGCGCGGGTCAATCTCGGCCAGCAGATCACCGGCCTTGACCATCTGCCCTTCTTCAAAGGCAATCTTCACCAGCTCTCCGCCCACCCGGCTGCGTACATTAATGGTGTTGAGCGCGGTGACGGTGCCCAAGGCCTTGTAGTACACCGGAAACTCTCCCAGCACCGCCGGCGCCACACGCACTGGCACCGGGCCGGTGGAACCGCCGAAGCCGGGGCGCGCCATGCCGGTTTTGCCGGTGTGCCCGGCCGGGGCGTCTTTTTGGGCCGCGCCGCCGGGCCAGAATTTCCAGCACAGACCGGCGATAACCAGCAGCACGAGCAGGCCGAACAGCCAACGACGGGAGTTGCGGGGGGAGGATTGCATGGAGTGATCAACCATTGGGCGCGAGAGCTTCTTCTTTGGGAGGCTGAAAGATAAGCACTGGGGCGCATTAAGAAAAGCGCCTTTACCGGCTATTTACCTTGGGCTTACAACTTTTAACGTCTGGGCTTAGTCCGTCGGCTATTTCCCTAAACGTCTGAAGCACAAATGAAAACGGCCTGGACTAGGCCAGGCCGCAATCATGTATCACGGGTGTTACTGCAAAACGACAGACATGCGCTGGAACAATTACTTCAGAACAGCCAGCGCTGCTTCGTAGTTGGGTTCTTCAGCGATTTCAGCAACCAGTTCGCTGTGCAGCACATTGTCGTTTTCGTCCAGCACCACGACGGCGCGGGCGGTCAGGCCTTTGAGCGGGCCGTCGGCAATCGACACACCGTAATCAACGGCGAAATCCGAATCGCGGAAATCCGACAGGTTTTTCACGTTTTCCAGGCCTTCGGAGCCGCAGAAGCGTGCCTGGGCGAATGGCAGGTCGGTGGAAATGCACAGCACCACGGTGTTTTTCACATCATTGGCCTGGGCGTTGAATTTGCGCACCGACGTCGCGCAGGTCGGGGTATCGACGCTTGGGAAGATGTTCAGCACTTTGCGCTTGCCGGCAAAGGACTCCAGGTTTGCGTCCGACAGGTCGCCGGCGGTCAGAGTGAAGTCTGCAGCTTTGGCGCCGACTTTCGGCAATTCGCCTTCAACCTGGACCGGGTTGCCTTTGAGGGTGACTTGAGCCATGAACGGAATCCTTATGCGGGTTTTGGTTAAACGAATTCAAGAGGCGGAAGTTAACCACAAAGTGCCGTGGCGACCTACCGCCAGACACAAATTGTCATGCGTGCCGGTTGTGGTTTAATTGCGCGCTTTTCGCCCGCCCTTTAAGGAAGCTGTTGTTGATGAAACCTCCTGCCACCAAAGTTCTGGTCATTGGTTATGTCTGGCCGGAGCCGCGTTCCTCGGCCGCAGGCGGGCACATGATGCAGATTCTGGAAACTTTTCTTACGCAAGGTTGGGAGGTTACCTTCAGCAGCCCTGCCGCACTCGGCGAACACAAGGCCGACCTGCTCGCCCTGGGCATCGCCGAATGCGCCATCGAGCTCAATAACAGCAGTTTCGATGATTTTATCCGCCAACTCGCCCCGGATATCGTGTTGTTCGACCGTTTCATGATGGAAGAGCAGTTCGGCTGGCGCGTGGAAAAATACTGCCCCGACGCCTTGCGCGTGCTGGAGACCTGCGACCTGCATAGCCTGCGCGACGCACGCCAGCAACGGCTCAAGAACCACCTCAAGACCCATCCCGACAGCGACGACTTCAGCGCCCTGTTTGCGCCCGCGCTGGAGGAAGAATTCCAGCTGATGGCCGGCTCCGAAGTGGCCAAGCGCGAAATCGCAGCGATTTACCGCTGCGACATCAACCTGATGATCTCCGATGTGGAAATACGCCTGCTGACCGAGCAGTTCAAGGTGCCGGCCGCCCTGTTCCACTGGTGCCCGCTGATGCTGGAGCCCGCCACCGAAGCCTTCGTTCCCTTTGAGGACCGCGCGCACTTCCTCAGCATCGGCAACTTCCGCCACGCGCCCAATTGGGACGCCGTGCTGTGGATGAAGAACAGCCTGTGGCCGCTGATTCGACAACAGTTACCCGGCGCGCAACTGCATATCTATGGCGCCTACACCCCGCCCAAGGCCACCGCCCTGCACAACCCGGCCCAGGGTTTTCATGTGATGAACTGGGCCGAAGATGCGCTGCAAGTGATGCGCGCCGCACGCATTTGCCTTGCCCCCCTGCGCTTTGGCGCGGGCATCAAGGGCAAGCTGGCGGACGCGATGCTGTGCGGCACGCCGAACATCACCACGCCCATCGGCGCCGAGGCCATGGGTGATGAGCAGCCATGGCCGGGCATGATCGAACCCAGCGCGCCGGCCCTGGCCGCCGCCGCGGTGGCCTTGTACCAGGACCGCGAGCGCTGGACCCAGGCCCAGGAAGACGGGCGCCAGTTGATTGCCCGCCGCTACGACCAGAACGTCCACGGCCCCGCGCTGGTGGAGTGCCTGGAGCATTGCCGCCGTCACCTCGCCGCTCATCGCCGCGACAACTTCACCGGCAGCATGCTGCGCCATCACGCCCACAAAAGTACCCAGTACATGTCCCAGTGGATCGAGGCGAAAAACCGCACGTTCTAAACGCCGACGCTGGCAGGGTCGCGCACAAGGGGGCATTATTCGGGTCGCAACCAACAATAAAGCGACGCCAGCATGACCCGAGCAGCGCGCATCACCGATCCTTCCTACGAACTGATGGACGACCACAACGGTCTGTCCATCATCTATCGCCAGCACGGCTTCCCCTGCCCGCTGGTGCGCTGGCACTTCCACAAGGAATACGAACTGCACCTGATCGTCGCCAGCTCCGGCAAGGTGTTTATCGGCGACTACATCGGCAACTTCTACCCTGAAAGTCTGTTCCTCACCGGCCCCAACCTGCCCCATAACTGGATCAGCCAGGTGGAGGAAGACGAAGTGGTGCCCAAGCGCGACATGCTGGTGAACTTCACCGATGACTTGCTGGAGAACGGCAGCCATATCTTCACCGAGTTGAAGACCCTTGCCCCGCTGCTGGAACGGGCGCAGTACGGCATCGAGTTCCGCTGCAAAAAGACCATCGCCCAGGCCGTGACCCTGATGCAACGCATCGAAGACGCCCCGGGCATGGCACGCCTGGGCCACTTCTTTATCCTGCTGGAAGTGCTCAGCGCGTGTGAGGACTATCAGCTTCTGTCCGGCGTGACCACGCCACAGCTGGCTGACGAGCACAGCATCGACCGCACCAACCGGGCGGTGGACTACATCTTTGCCCATTACGCCCGCGAGTTGCCGCTGGAGGAAGTCGCTGAGTACCTGGGCATGAAGCCGACGTACTTTTCGCGGGTGTTCAAACAGGCCACCGGGCGCACGTTTATCGAGTTCGTCAATCGGCTGCGTATCAGCAAGTCCTGCGAATTGCTGGCAGATGGCGATAAGGCCGTCACCGATGTGTGCTTTGAGTCGGGGTTCAACAATATTTCCAACTTCAACCGGCGCTTTCAGCAACTCAAGGGCATGACCCCTTCCCACTACCGGCGCCTGGCGGTGCAGCGGCTGACGGAGCAGAACCTGGCTTGAGGGGTTCAACGGCCGTGTGATCGAGTGCAAAAAAGTATCAGTTCAAGTGCGCCCAAGGATTTGTCACAACCCCGTTTGAAGGCTGTAATCAACGCACACTCTTCCTGACTCCCCGTAGGAAGACACAACAACAATAACTGTCCTTCTGTAGCCCCCTGGGCGCGGAAATGGAGTGCGCGATGAAGTTCACAGCAAAAACTCTGCTTGCCTGTTCTTGCATGACTACCTGCATGACCCTCAGCGCCGTCAGCTTTGGCGCGCAGACCCTGACCATTGCCACCGTCAACAACAGCGACATGATCCGCATGCAAAAGCTCTCGAAGACCTTCGAGGCCGAGCATCCCGAGATCAAGCTGAACTGGGTGGTGCTCGAAGAAAACGTGCTGCGCCAACGCCTGACCACTGACATCGCCACCCAAGGCGGACAGTTCGACGTGCTGACCATCGGCATGTACGAAGCTGCACTCTGGGGCGCCAAGGGTTGGCTGGAGCCGATGAAGGATCTGCCGGCGTCCTACGACCTCGACGACGTGTTCCCTTCGGTGCGTGACGGTTTGTCCGTCAAAGGCTCGCTGTACGCCTTGCCGTTCTACGCTGAAAGCTCGATCACCTATTACCGCACCGACCTGTTCAAGGACGCCGGGCTGAGCATGCCCGAACACCCGACCTGGACCCAGATCGGCGAATTCGCGGCCAAACTCACCGATAAAACCAAAGAGCAATACGGCCTGTGCCTGCGTGGCAAAGCCGGTTGGGGTGAGAACATGGCGCTGATCACCACCCTGGCCAACGGCTATGGCGCGCGCTGGTTCGATGAGAAGTGGCAGCCTGAATTCAACGGCCCCGAGTGGAAGGACGCGCTGAACTTCTACGTCGACAACATGAAGAAATCCGGCCCGCCGGGGGCGTCCAGTAACGGTTTCAACGAAAACCTGGCGCTGTTCAACAGCGGCAAGTGCGCGATCTGGGTCGACGCCAGCGTGGCCGGCTCGTTTGTCACCGACAAGTCCCAGAGCAAGGTGGCCGATAACGTTGACTTCACCTTCGCCCCACACGAAAAAACCGACAAAGGCACTTCTTGGCTGTACTCCTGGTCACTGGCGATCCCGACCAGCTCCAAGGCCAAGGACGCCGCCAAAGTGTTCACCAGTTGGGCAACCTCCAAGGAATATGGCGCACTGGTCGCCAAGACCGACGGCGTGGCCAACGTACCGCCAGGTACGCGCAAGTCGACCTACAGCGACGCCTACATGAAAGCCGCGCCGTTCGCCAAGGTGACCCTGGAATCGCTGAAAGTCGCGGACCCGACCAAACCGACGCTCAAGCCGGTGCCGTATATCGGTATCCAGTTGGTGACCATTCCCGAATTCCAGGCGATTGGCACGCAGGTCGGCAAGTTCTTCTCCGGTGCGTTGACCGGCCAGCAAACGGTGGATGCGGCGTTGACTGCGGCGCAGACCACCACCGAGCGTGAAATGAAGCGCGCCGGTTACCCCAAGTAACCTGAGCCTCACCACAGTCAAATGTGGGAGGGGGCTTGCCCTTCCCACACTGACCGCGTTTGCATGTACCTGACTGGTCTTGATCCCCATGAATACACCCGCCAAAAACCGCCTGGCCAACCCTGGCTGGTTTCTCGTCAGCCCCTCGGTGGCCTTGCTGCTGCTGTGGATGATCGTGCCCCTGGGCATGACCCTGTACTTTTCGCTGATCCGCTACAACCTGCTCTACCCCGGCGAAAACCAATTCGTGGGCCTGGAGAACTTCACCTACTTCATTACGGACTCGGGCTTCCTGCCCGGCGCCACCAATACCCTGTTGCTGGTGGGCAGCGTGCTGTTGATCAGCGTGGTGTTCGGCGTGTTGATCAGTGCCTTGCTGGAGGCCAGTGAGTTCTTCGGTCGCGGCCTGGTGCGGGTGCTGCTGATTTCGCCGTTCTTCATCATGCCCACCGTCGGTGCGCTGATCTGGAAGAACCTGATTTTCCACCCGGTGTCGGGGGTGCTTGCCGCCGTATGGAAGCTGTTCGGCGCCGAGCCGGTGGACTGGCTGGCGCACTATCCGTTGCTGTCGATCATCATCATTGTGTCGTGGCAATGGCTGCCGTTCGCGATCCTGTTGCTGATGACCGCCATGCAGTCCCTCGACCAGGAACAAAAGGAAGCCGCACGCCTGGACGGTGCCGGCGCCATCGCGATCTTCTGGCACCTGACCCTGCCCCACCTGGCCCGCCCGATTGCCGTGGTGGTGATGATCGAAACGATCTTTTTGCTCTCGGTGTTCGCCGAAATCTTCACCACCACCAACGGCGGCCCCGGCTACGCCTCGACCAACCTCGCCTACCTAATCTACAACCAGGCGCTGGTGCAGTTCGACGTGGGCATGGCGTCGGCCGGCGGCTTGATTGCCGTGGTCATCGCCAATATCGCGGCGATCATCCTGGTGCGGATGATCGGCAAAAACCTGACTGACAAGCCTTGAGGGCCGCGCCATGACGCTTCAACAATCCCGCCGCCTGCAGAGCCTGTTGCTCGGCACATTGGCCTGGGCCATCGCGATCCTGATCTTCTTCCCGATCTTCTGGATGGTGCTGACCAGCTTCAAGACCGAAATCGACGCGTTCGCCACGCCGCCGCAGTTCATCTTCACGCCGACGCTGGAGAACTACCTGCACATCAACGAGCGCAGCAACTACTTCAGCTATGCCTGGAACTCGGTGCTGATTTCCTTCAGCGCCACCGCTCTTTGCCTACTGATCTCGGTGCCAGCGGCCTACTCCATGGCGTTCTACGAAACCCAGCGCACCAAGGGCACGCTGCTGTGGATGCTGTCCACCAAAATGCTGCCGCCGGTGGGCGTGCTGATGCCGATCTACCTGCTGGCCAAGAGTTTTGGCCTGCTGGATACGCGCATCGCGCTGATCATCATCTACACCCTGATCAACCTGCCGATTGTGGTGTGGATGGTCTACACCTACTTCAAAGACATCCCCAAGGACATCCTCGAAGCCGCCCGCCTGGACGGCGCCACCCTGTGGCAGGAAATGGTCCGCGTGCTGCTGCCGATTGCCAAGGGCGGCCTGGCCTCCACGGTGTTGCTGTCGCTGATCCTGTGCTGGAACGAGGCGTTCTGGTCGCTGAACCTGACCTCATCGAACGCCGCGCCGTTGACCGCGCTGATCGCCTCCTACTCCAGCCCCGAAGGCTTGTTCTGGGCCAAATTGTCCGCCGTCTCGACCCTCGCCTGTGCGCCGATCCTGATCTTTGGCTGGATCAGCCAGAAACAGCTGGTACGCGGTTTGTCCTTCGGCGCCGTTAAATAATAATTTCTAGCGGAGGGCCCATCATGGCCAACCTGAAAATCAAGAATCTGCAAAAAGGCTTCGAAGGTTTCTCGATCATCAAAGGCATCGACCTGGAAGTGAACGACAAGGAGTTCGTGGTCTTCGTCGGCCCGTCGGGCTGCGGTAAGTCCACCCTGCTGCGCCTGATCGCCGGCCTGGAAGAAGTCAGCGCAGGCACCATCGAACTCGACGGTCGCGACATCACTGAAGTGACCCCGGCCAAGCGCGACCTGGCGATGGTGTTCCAGACGTACGCGCTGTACCCGCATATGAGCGTGCGCAAGAATATGTCGTTTGCCCTGGACCTGGCCGGCGTTGACAAGAAGCTGGTCGAAAGCAAAGTCAGCGAGGCGGCGCGCATCCTGGAACTGGGCCCGCTGCTGGAGCGCAAGCCCAAGCAACTGTCGGGCGGCCAGCGCCAGCGCGTGGCGATTGGCCGCGC
Organism: Pseudomonas sp. SR18; assembly: GCF_023701505.1. Lineage (NCBI taxonomy): Bacteria > Pseudomonadati > Pseudomonadota > Gammaproteobacteria > Pseudomonadales > Pseudomonadaceae > Pseudomonas > Pseudomonas sp. SR18. The sequence goes on from NZ_JAMQAU010000006.1 coordinate 69,531, forward strand.
GATTGTGCGCAACCCGAAGATTTTCCTGTTCGATGAACCGCTGTCCAACCTCGACGCCGCCCTGCGCGTACAGATGCGCCTGGAACTGGCGCGCCTGCACAAAGAACTGCAGGCGACCATGATCTACGTGACCCACGACCAGGTCGAGGCCATGACCCTGGCCGACAAAGTGGTGGTGCTGAACAGCGGCCGTATCGAGCAGGTCGGCTCGCCGCTGGAGCTGTATCACCAGCCGGCCAACCTGTTTGTGGCGGGCTTTCTCGGCACGCCGAAGATGGGCTTTCTCAAGGGCAAGGTCACCCGCGTCGAGTCCCAGGCCTGCGAAGTGCAACTGGACGCCGGCACCTTGATCACCCTGCCGCTCAGTGGCCCGACCTTGAACGTCGGCAGCGCGATCACCCTGGGCATTCGTCCGGAACACCTGGAAATCGCAGCGCCTGGCCAAACCACCCTGACCGTCACCGCCGATGTGGGCGAGCGCCTGGGCAGCGACACGTTCTGCCACGTCAACACCGCCAACGGCGAGCCGTTGACCCTGCGCATCCGCGGCGACATGGCCAGCCAGTATGGCGAAACCCTGCACCTGCACCTGGACCCGGCGCACTGCCACCTGTTCGACACCGACGGCGTGGCCGTGGCCCGCCCACTGCGCGCTGCCGCCTGATTTCGCGAGTATTACGTTATGAAACTGAATAAACAGAACCTCACGCAACTGGCTGGGCAGGTGAAAATCCCGGCCTACGCCATTGCCGACACCCGCCAGGGCATCGCCCATATCGGCGTCGGCGGTTTCCACCGGGCGCATCAGGCGTATTACACCGATGCGCTGATGAACTCAGGTGAAGGCCTGGACTGGAGCATCTGCGGCGTCGGCCTGCGGGCCGAAGACCGCAAGGCCCGCGACGACCTGGCGAGTCAGGATTTTCTCTTCACCCTGTATGAACTGGGCGACACCGACGACACCGAAGTGCGTGTGATCGGTGCCATCAGCGACATGCTGCTGGCCGAAGACGGCGCCCAGGCGCTGATCGACAAACTGGCCAACCCCGCCATTCGTATCGTCTCCCTGACCATCACCGAAGGCGGCTACTGCATCGACGACAGCAACGGCGAGTTCATGGCTCATCTGCCGCAGATCCAGCATGATTTGGCCCACCCGAACGCACCCAAAACCGTCTTCGGCTTTATCTGCGCCGCCCTCACCCAGCGCCGCGCCGCCGGTATTCCGGCGTTCACTGTAATGTCCTGCGATAACCTGCCCCACAACGGCGCCGTCACACGCAAGGCGCTGCTGGCCTTCGCCGCCCTGCACAACGCCGAGCTGCACGACTGGATCAAGGCCAACGTAACCTTCCCGAACGCCATGGTCGACCGCATCACGCCGATGACCAGCACCGCCCACCGCCTGCAATTGCATGACGAGCACGGCATCGACGATGCCTGGCCGGTGGTGTGCGAACCCTTTGTGCAGTGGGTGCTGGAAGACAAATTCGTCAACGGCCGCCCGGCCTGGGAAAAGGTCGGCGTGCAGTTCACCGATGACGTCACGCCCTATGAAGAAATGAAGATCGGCCTGCTCAATGGCAGTCATTTGGCCCTGACTTACCTGGGATTTCTCAAAGGTTATCGGTTTGTGCACGAGACCATGAACGACCCGGTGTTTGTGGCCTATATACGCGCCTATATGGACTTGGACGTCACGCCGAACCTCGCGCCGGTGCCGGGAATTGACCTGACCGAATACAAACAGACCTTGGTCGACCGTTTTTCCAACCAAGCGATTGCCGACCAGTTGGAGCGGGTGTGCTCGGATGGTTCGTCGAAATTTCCCAAGTTCACCGTGCCGACCATCAATCGTCTGATCGCGGACGGCCGCGAGACTGAACGCGCTGCACTGGTGGTCGCCGCCTGGGCCTTGTATTTGAAGGGCGTGGATGAGAACGGCGTGAGCTACAAGATCCCGGATCCACGTGCCGAGTTTTTCCAGGATCTGGTGAGCGATGACGCGCTGATCAGCAAGCGCTTGCTGGGCGTTGAAGAGATTTTCGGCACGGCTATTCCCAACTCGCCTGAGTTTGTGGCAGCGTTCGAGCGGTGTTTTGTGAGCTTGCGTGACAACGGCGTCACTAAAACGCTGAAGCTGTTACTGAAGAAACCGGCCTAAAAATGTGGGATGGGGCAAGCCCCCTCCCACATTTACACTCCAACAATAATGCTGAGCAAATCATCATGACCCAGCAAAACCTGTTCCTCGGCATCGACTGCGGCACCCAGGGCACCAAGGCCATCGTCCTCGACGCTTCCAGCGGCAAGGTGCTGGGCCTCGGCGCCGCCGCGCACACGCTGATCAGCGGCGCCAACGGCCGCCGCGAGCAGCACACCCAGGAATGGCTGGACGCCTTTACCGAAGCCACTCACCGCGCCCTGCAACAGGCCGGCGTGGACGGCCAGGACATCCTCGGCATCGGCGTTTCCGGCCAGCAACATGGCCTGGTCTTGCTGGATGCCGAGGGCCAGGTATTGCGCCCGGCCAAGTTGTGGTGCGACACCGAAACCGCCGCCGAAAACGAGCGCCTGTTGCAGCACCTGGGCGGCGAAAGCGGCTCGCTGGAGCGCCTGGGCGTGGCCATCGCGCCGGGCTACACCGTGTCCAAACTGCTCTGGACCCGCGAACAGCACCCGGACATCTTCAAGCAAATCGCCCATGTCCTGCTGCCCCACGACTACCTCAATTACTGGCTGACCGGCCGTGCCGTCGCGGAATACGGCGATGCCTCGGGCACCGGCTACTTCAACGTGCGCAGCCGCGAATGGGATGTGGCGCTGCTCAGGCACATCGACCCGAGCGGACGCCTTGAAAAGGCGCTGCCGCAATTGGTTGAAGCCAATCAAAGCGTCGGCACGATTCTGCCGGCCATTGCCGAACGCCTGGGCATCAACCCCAATGCGATTGTCGCCAGCGGCGGCGGCGACAACATGATGGGCGCCATCGGCACCGGTAATATCGCGCCTGGCGTGATCACCATGAGCCTGGGTTCATCGGGAACCGTCTACGCATTTTCGGACCAGCCCAACGTGAGCCCACAGGCCTCGGTGGCGACCTTCTGCTCATCCAGCGGCGGCTGGCTGCCGCTGATCTGCACCATGAACCTGACCAACGCCACCGGGGTGATGCGCGAGCTGTTCGAGCTGGACCTGAACACCTTCAACGCCCTGGTCGAGCAAGCACCGATCGGCGCCGACGGCGTGAGCATGCTGCCGTTCCTCAACGGCGAGCGCGTGCCTGCCCTGCCCCACGCCACCGGCAGCCTGCACGGGCTGACCATGACCAACCTGACCCGCGCCAACCTGTGCCGCGCCGTGGTCGAAGGCACCACCTTCGGCCTGCGTTACGGCCTCGACCTGCTGCGTCAGACCGGCCTGCAAAGCCAGAGTATCCGCCTGATCGGCGGCGGCTCGAAAAGCCCGGTGTGGCGGCAGATGGTCGCCGATATCATGAACACCGAAGTGATCTGCACCGAACAAAGCGAAGCCGCCGCCCTGGGCGCGGCGATCCAGGCGGCGTGGAGCCAGTCCGGCGAATCCCTGGCCAGCCTGTGCGACAAATGCGTGAGCGTCGATCCGGCCAGCCGTACGCTGCCGGTCGCGGCCAATGTCCGCGCCTATCAACAGGCGTACGAGCGTTATCAACAGCTAGTGGCAACCCTTTAAGAGCGAACGACTATGTATCTGGTGTGTGGTGAAGCGCTGTTTGATTTCTTCAGCGAAGAGGATGCCAGCGGGCTGGCGTCGAAGGTCAACTACAAGTCGATTGCCGGCGGTTCGCCGTTCAATGTCGCCGTCGGCTTGCGCCGCCTGGGCATTGAGGCGGGGCTGTTCGGCGGCGTGTCCACTGACTTCCTCGGCCGTCGCTTGGTGCAGGTGCTCCAGGATGAAGGCGTGAGTCAGCAATTTCTGGTGGAATTCGCCGCGCCGACGACCTTGGCAATGGTCGCCGTGGGCGCCAATGGCTCGCCGCAGTACAGTTTTCGCGGCGAAGGCTGCGCCGACCGGCAACTGCACGTCGCGCACCTGCCTGTGCTGGGTGATGACGTGCGTGGGCTGCATATCGGCTCGTTCTCCCTGGTGGTGCAGCCGATTGGCGACACCCTGCTGGCCCTGGTCCGGCGCGAAAGCGGCCGGCGCCTGATCAGCCTCGACCCCAACGTGCGCCTCAACCCGCAACCGGATATCCAGTTATGGCGCGACCGCGTCGCGGAGTTGGCCAAACATGCCGACCTGATCAAGGTCAGCGACGAGGACTTGCACCTGCTGTACCCCGACCAATCCCCCGAAAGCGTGCTGCAAGGCTGGTTGCAGCACCGGTGCCAGTTGGTGTTTCTCACCCGTGGCGGCGACGGCGCCACGGTGTTCAGCCGCCAGCATGGCACGTGGTCGCAACCGGCGGTCAAGGTGGTGATGGCCGACACCGTGGGCGCCGGCGATACCTTCCAGGCGGCGTTGATTGCCTGGCTGACCGAGCAGCAGTTGGATTCGGTCGACGGTCTGCAACAGCTCACCCGGGCGCAGATCGACGCCATGCTTGGCTTCGCGATTCGCGCAGCCGCCCTGACCTGCACCAAGACCGGCCCGGACTTGCCGTATCGCCAGCAGTTGGGCTGAACGCCCGGTTTCATGATCAAGTTCGTGGACAAGGCCGGGAAAATCGAGGACGTGGGCTATCGCAAGCTGTCCGATGCGTGCAGCTTCCAGAATTGAGCCTTGCACGGTCACACAGCAAGACCGCGTAGATAGGCGTATTCTGGCGGGCTTGTCCCCAGGCCGAAAGGAATCGCCATGCCGTTGAGTTTTCGTACCCTCGCCACCGCAACCGCCCTGCTGTGCTTCGCCCTCGCGCTTATCTGGGGGCTGCGCCCCGAGCTGCTGCTCGGCATGTGGGGCGTGACATCGTCCGACGCCACCGGCCTGGTGGCCCGCCGCAGCGCCGCGCTGTTCCTGGCCATCGGCATCATGTTTTACCGCGCCCGCCATGCGCCACCCTCGGACACACGTCGCGCCATGACCAGTGGCTTTGCCATCGGTTGCCTGGTGTTGGCTGTGCTGGGCGTGTGTGAGTGGTTCAGCGGCAATGCCGGACCGGGGATTTTCCTGGCCGTGGCAACGGAAACCGTACTGGGCCTGGCATTTGTCCAGGCCCATAGGTCTTCGGTGGTTCATTCTCAGGCGTCTGCCTAGTAATAGGCTCGACCTCCCGCTCTCTTGAGGGCGGGTGCATGGGTATGTTTGAGGTCTTCACGCAACCCGGTGATCAGGTTGCAAATCGCTCGACTGCTGTCGAGTTTGTCTGCGTTGATGCCTTTGACTTCCAAATCCACCCGGTCACGGTCGCGGTCGTCGTAGACCTTGATCGTCAGCGAAGCATCTTCGGCTTTGGTGCATTCGCACCGTTTGGGCAGGAAACTTCCTTCAATAATGCTGCGTAGCTCTAGTTCCGAAAGCATGGCTAACCTCTCCTTTTTTGAGACTGCCAACAGAGTGTTTTGTTATGTGTCATGCAGGCGCTTGCCAGCCTTGGAAGACGCCTTCATCCACTCAGCGTACTCAACAAAATGCGCGCGTGTAGTAACAATTCCTCATAAGAACGGTACAAGTTTATATAACTTAAACCGGGCCTCGCCCGAAGCGTTTATATCATCGGCGAACAGCCACGATTAAACGTTTAACTCTGCAGTTCGTGTGCGTACGCTGTGACCCTTTCAGCAACATGTCGCAAACTATCAAAGTTGATATTCGCCCCGGAATTCACCGCCACCAGGGTCTGGGCACGCACACCATGCTCCAGGACGTACTTGCGAATGCCCGCCACCGCCAGTGCGCCGGAGGGTTCGGTGATGGCGCGGGTATCGTCGTAGATCAGCTTGATCGCGCTGCATAGCTGGTCGTTGCTCACAGTGATGACCTCGTCCACCCAATCGCGGCAGATTTCAAACCCGTAGGCGCCGATCTGCGCCACTGCGGTGCCGTCGGCAAACCCGTCCACGCTGGGCAGCACCACGCGTTCACCGGCGCGCAAGGCGGCCAGCAGGCAACTGGAGCCTTCCGGCTCGACCCCGATGATGCGCACCTCCGGCCGCAGGTATTTGACGTAGGCGGCGATGCCGGCGATCAGGCCGCCACCGCCCACCGGCACGAAGATCGCGTCCAGCGGGCCCTGTTGCTGGCGCAGGAGTTCCATGGCCACGGTGCCCTGGCCGGCGATCACGTCCGGGTCATCGAACGGCGAAACGAAAGTACAGCCCGAGGTCTCGGCCAGTTGCAGCGCATGGGCCAGGGCGAACGGGAAACTCTCGCCATGCAGCACCGCTTCGGCGCCTCGGGAGCGCACACCCAAGACCTTCAACTCCGGCGTGCTGCAGGGCATGACGATACGCGCCTTGATCCCCAGCTCCCGCGCCGCCAGCGCCACGCCCTGAGCGTGATTGCCTGCCGAGGCCGTCACTACGCCACGCGCCTTTTGCTCGTCGGTGAGCTGCACCAACTTGTTGTAGGCACCGCGGATCTTGAAGGAAAAGGTCGGCTGCAAGTCTTCACGCTTGAGCAGCACCGTGTTGCCGAGCAACGCCGATAACGCCGGCGCCGCCTGCAACGGCGTGCGCACCGCCAGGTCGTAGACGGGCGCGGCGAGGATCTTTTTCACGTAGTGCTCAAGCAGTGCGGTGTCTTGGCTAGCCCTTGGGGTTGATGCGCTCATCGGTGTCTCCTGGCTTTTTTTGGATGGCCCTGGAGACGGAAAAACAAAACCCGCCTCTAAGGCGGGTTTGGGTGCAGCCGTGTGCTATCCCGCCAAATGAGGAATGGCGGTAATAATGCTTGGCTGGCTGCGGAAGGCTTGAAATGTCATGTCACGAAATTAACCGGGCGTTGCCGTGCAAGTCAATGACCCAGCGCCATTTAGCCCGTGGGGTTTACGCCGGACATACGAAACGTATACGCTTTGTATATCCAACTTAAACAGTGAACCCCATGGGCATCGTCAAGATCACCGACCAACTGCACGAACAACTGCGCCTGGCCAGCGCGACGATGGACCGTTCCATCAACGCTCAGGCCGAGTTCTGGATCAAGATCGGCCTGCTCGCCGAACTCAACCCCAGCCTGCCCTACAACGAGCTGATTAACAGATTGTTGCTCGACAAACCCGACCTGATCCGGGGGCGCAGCTGATGATCAAGACCACCGCCCAACTGGCCGTGATGCGCGAAGCCGGGCGCCTGCTGGCCCAGGTGTTCAGCATGCTCGACGGTTTTGTCGCCGCCGGCCGCTCCACCCTGGAGCTGGACGCCGCCGTCGAAGCCTTCATCCGTAACGACCTCAAAGCCCGTCCCGCCAGCCTGGGGCAATACGATTACCCGTTCTCGATCAACACCTCGATCAACGAGGTGGTGTGCCATGGCATGCCCAGCGCCAAGGAGATCCTCAAGGACGGCGACATCATCAATATCGACATCACCCTGGAAAAAGGCGGCTACATCGCCGATTCCAGCAAGATGTACATGATCGGCACCGTTGCCCCCAAGGCCCGGCGCCTGGTGGAGATGACCTTCGAAGCGATGTGGGCCGGCATCCGCCAGGTCAAGCCCGGCGCCCGCCTGGGTGATATTGGCCACGCGATCCAGAGCCACGCCCAGGCCAACGGCTACAGCGTGGTGCGTGAATACTGTGGTCATGGCATCGGCAAGCAGATGCATGAGGAACCGCAAATCCTGCATTTCGGCCGCCCCGGCACCGGTCTGGAGCTGCGCGAAGGCATGGTGTTTACCATCGAGCCGATGCTCAACCAGGGCGGCGCCAAGACACGCAGCCTCAAGGATGGCTGGACGGTGGTTACCAAGGACAACAGCCTGTCGGCGCAGTGGGAACACACCGTGGCGGTGACGGCGGACGGGTTCGAGGTGTTGACCTTGCAGCCAGGCGCCTGAGCCTGGCCTGGGCTCAGGCCACTTCCCTGATCCCCTGCTTGGCTTCCAGCTCACGCACCAGCGGCAACACGCGCTTGCCGAAGTACTCCACTTCTTCCTGGAAGTGCAGGAACCCCGCCAGCACCAGATCCACCCCCACGGCCTTGAGTGCAATGATGCGCTCGGCGATCTGCTGCGGGGTGCCGATCAGGTTGGTCTTGAAGCCGTCGTTGTACTGCACCAGGTCTTCAAAGCTGGACTTGGCCCAGTTGCCCTCGCCTTCCGGTGAAGCCTTGCCCGCCTGCCTGGCCGCATCGCCAAACGCATTGACCGCTTCCGGGTCCGCCTTGTTGATAATCTCGGCGAGCACAGCGCGGGCTTCTTCTTCGGTGTCGCGGGCGATCACAAATGCGTTGACGCCGACCTTGACCGAATGGTTATTCGCCGCCGCCTTGGCGCGAATGTCATCGACCTGGGCCTTGATCCCTTCCGGGGTGTTGCCGTTGGTGAAGTACCAGTCGGAGACTCGTGCCGCCATGTCCCGCGCCGCCCGTGAACTGCCGCCCTGGAACACTTCCGGCTGGCCCAGTGGCTTGGGCTTGAGGGTGTAGTTATTGAAGCGATAGAAATCGCCCTTGAAGGTGAAGTCGTCCTGGGTCCAGATGCCTTTGAGGGCGCGGATAAATTCTTCGGAGCGGCGATAGCGCTCATCGTGCTCCAGCCAGTGTTCGCCGATGGCCTGGAATTCCCCCTTGAACCAGCCGCTGACGATATTCACCGCGATGCGGCCATTGGTGAGTTGGTCGATGGTCGCCAGTTGCTTGGCCGCCAGCGCCGGCTGCCACGGGCCAGGCAGGATCGCCGCGATGACCTTGAGCGTGGTGGTGGCCGCCAGCAGCGCATGGCTGAACGCCACGGATTCATGCTGGTTCTCGGCGCCGTAGCCGGCGGTGAAACGGATCTGGGTGAGGCCATACTCAAATCCGGCAGCTTCGGCCAGTTGCGCCAGTTTGCGGTTGTAGTCGATGCCCCAGTCGGTGCGTTGTTCAATCTTGCTGACCACCAGCCCACCGCTGACGTTGGGCACCCAATAGGCAAATTTCACGGCTTGCTGACTCATCGAACGGTACCTCGTGCAAAAGGGATGTAACAGGGCTTGAGCAGCAAGCGTGCCAGCCAGACGCAAACGCCCACACCATGAGGGTTGCGGCCAAAAATCAGGCCATGGCGGGCGGGCAGGCAAATGTCAGGGATTGCGCCGGTTTGTCGGATTGCTGTTGCTGGCGCAACAGTGACCCAGGCAAATCCCCCGTAAACATTGGGCCACGCACCCGGCACGGAGTGTGCAATCCCCCCTGCATTGACCACTGCCCCGGAGCCTTGCCCATGACTGAACATCACGTCATCAACCCGCTGTCCATCGGCGTCGATTACCCCACCCTGGCCGCGCGTTTTCGCCCGATCTTCCAGCGCATTGCCGACGGTGCGGTGCAGCGCGAACTCAGCCGCACCCTGCCCCATGAGCCGATCCAATGGCTCAAGGAGGCCGGCTTTGGCGCGGTGCGCGTCCCGGTGGAATACGGCGGCGGCGGTGCGTCCCTGCCCCAGTTGTTTGAACTGTTGATCGAACTGGCCGAAGCCGACTCCAACGTGCCGCAGGCGCTGCGCGGGCATTTCGCCTTTGCCGAAGACCGCCTGAATGCGCCGCCGAGCGCCGGGCGCGACCTGTGGTTCAAGCGGTTTGTCGACGGCGACATCGTCGGCTGCGCCTGGACCGAAATCGGCAACGTGGCCATCGGGGAGGTGGTCACCCAGGTCAGCCCCGACGGCGACAAGTGGAAACTCAACGGTGAAAAGTTCTACAGCACCGGCAGCATCTTCTCTGACTGGATCGACGTGTACGCCCAGCGCAGCGACACCGGCGCCGACGTGATCGCCGCCACCCGCGCACGCCAGCCGGGCGTGGTGCACAGCGACGATTGGGACGGCTTCGGCCAGCGCACCACTGGCAGCGGCACTTCGCGCTTTACCGACGCCGAGGTCGAGGCCGACAACGTCATCGACTTCGCCACCCGCTTCAAATACCAGACCGCGTTCTACCAGTTGGTGCTGCTGGCCAGCCTGGCCGGTATCGGCCGTGCGGCCCTGCGCGACGTGGCCCATCAAGTGCGTAGCCGAAAGCGCATCTACAGCCATGGCAATGCGCCCCATGTGAGCCAGGACGCACAGATTCAACAGGTAGTCGGCGAAGTGGCGGCGCTGGTGTATGCCGCGCAAGCCAGTGCCTTGAGGGCGACGTTACCGGCACAACAGGCCTACGTGGCACGGTTTGGCGGTGATGATGCGGTGGAGCGCGAAGCCAATGTGGCGGCCGAGATTGAATCGGCGACGGCGCAGGTGGTGGTGTCGCAGTTGATCCAGCGCGCGACCAGCGAGCTGTTCAATGCGCTGGGGGCGTCGGATGTGCGCCAGGGCAAGGCCCTTGATCGGCACTGGCGCAATGCGCGGACGGTGTCGTCGCACAACCCGGTGATCTACAAGGCGCGGATTGTGGGGGACTGGGTGATCAATGGAACTGAGCCGCCGTTCGTATGGCAGATCGGCAACGGCCCGGCAAAGCACTGAGGCCTGGCACACTTGGAGTGCCTATAGCCTAGAAGGCCAGTTTGTACCCGACCGCCATCAACATGATCGCCAGGCACGGGCGCAGCACGCCGTCCGGGATCTTGCCGGTCATGTGGCTGCCCACATAAATGCCCGGCAGTGAGCCCATCAGCAGAAAACCCAACAGGTGCCAGTCCATATTGCCCATGCCCGCATGGCCCAGGCCCGCCACCAGGGTCAGGGGCACGGCGTGGGCGATTTCGGTGCCGACCAGACGGCGGGTGGCCAGGAACGGGTACAGGATAAACAACGCCACGGTGCCGAGTGCGCCGGCGCCGATGGAGGTCAGGGCGACCATGGTGCCGAGGATGGCGCCGGTAAGCACCGTCAGCGCGTTGAGATTGCGCGGGTTCATGTGATAGCTGTCGCCCGCATGGCGCTGGGCAAAGGCCAACAGGGTTTTCTTGAACAGGATCGCCAGGGCCGTCAGCAGCAGCACCACGCCGAGGGCTTGCTTGATCACCGCGTTCATCGCCGTCGGGTCAGTGTGCAAGCTGGCGAGGAACCACAGGGTCAGCAGCACCGCAGGCACGCTGCCCAGGGTCAGCCAGCCGGTGATGGTCCAGTCGATGTTCTTGTTCTTGCTGTGGACCAGCACGCCACCGGACTTGGTGATGGCGGCGTACAGCAGGTCAGTACCCACGGCCGTGGCCGGGTTGATGCCGAACCACAACAGGATCGGGGTCATCAACGAGCCCCCGCCGACACCGGTCATGCCCACGATAAAACCCACGATCAGGCCGGCAATTACGAAACCAAAGTTACCCACTTCCATTACAGCTACCCGCGGCCTTATAAATTTCTGGCGGCAGGATAGCGATTTTTCTTATAACGACTTATACCAATATGATCTGACTTTAGATCTTTTTCGCCTGATGCAGTTTTTTTTGCCGAGCCCTGCATCCAGTTGGCGTGCCCATGGGTAGTCCTTGCAGCAACCCTGCTGTTTCATCTAATGGAGAAACACCCATGAACGCTAAAGCCCTGCTCTGCCTCACCGGTTTGCTCGTGGCCAGCCCTGCCGCCTTTGCCCAGGCCGGCCTGCCCGACAGCATCAAGGTGCCGGACGGTCATAAAGTGGCGATGGAAACCACCGGCGTCGGCGAAATCACCTACGAGTGCCGTGATAAAGCCAACGCTGCGGGCCAGACCGAATGGACCTTCGTCGGCCCCAAGGCCGTGCTCAATGATCGCAGCGGCAAGCCAGTCGGCACTTACTTCGGCCCACCTGCCACCTGGCAAGCCAAGGACGGTTCGAAAATCACCGGTACGCAACTGGCCGTGGCGCCATCGAGCCCGGGCAACCTGCCGTATCAACTGGTCAAGGCCAACCCGGCCGAAGGCAAAGGCGCGATGAGTGGCGTGAGTTACATCCAGCGTGTCGCCCTGAAAGGCGGCGTGGCGCCGAGCAGCGAGTGCACAGCCGCCAACAAGGGTAAGCAGGAAGTGGTGAAGTACCAGGCCGACTACATCTTCTGGGCGGCCAACTGAGCAAACTGCGCTACGCTGCCTGTGGCGGGCACGCTCGCCACAGGGGTTCAGCCATTTGAGGGATGCGCGTGTTTGATTACGAAGCCTGTCTGCTGGCCTGTGCCCGTGGCGACCAACGCGCCCTGCGCCGACTGTATGAGCAGGACAGCAGCCATTTGCTCGGCGTAGCCCTGCGTATCGTGCGTGATCGGGCGCTGGCCGAGGATATCGTGCATGACGCGTTTATCAGGATCTGGCGCGGCGCTGGCAGTTTCGACCCCAGCCGTGGTTCGGCGCGGGGTTGGGTATTCAGCGTGACCCGTCACCTGGCCCTTAATCTGGTGCGCAATCATTACCGTGAGGTGCCGCTGGGCGACGAACACGAACAGGTCGCAGCGCCCACTGACACGTTTGAATTTTCCGCGCGTTCCGGGCAGATCCACACCTGCCTGGAGCAGCTCGACCCGGCCCGTCGCACCTGCATCCTGCATGCGTATGTCGACGGCTATTCCCACAGCGAAATCGCATCGAGGCTGGATACCCCGCTGGGGACCGTCAAAGCCTGGATCAAACGTAGCCTCGCCGCGCTGCGGGAGTGCATGGCATGAACAACCCCTTGGACGAATTGGCCAGCGAATACGTGCTGGGCACCCTGCCCGCCGAACAACGGGCCGAGGTGGAGCAACGCCTGCCCCACGATGCCGAGTTGCGTGCGGCGGTGGATGCCTGGGAACAGCGCCTGCTGCCCCTGACTGCGTTGGCCGAACCGGTGTTGCCTTCAGCACAGTTATGGCGGCGTATCGAACGCCACACCGCCAGCCCGGACGCCCGCGTCCCCTGGTGGAACCTGCTGGCGTTGTGGCGTGGCCTGGCCGCTGCCGGCTTGGCGGCGAGTGTGGTGCTGGCGGCGTTATTGCTGACCCGCCCGCCCATCGCGGATCCGGCCTTTGTGGTGGTGCTGGTGGCACCGCAAAGCCAGGCACCGGGTTGGGTGATCCAGGCCAGCAATGACCAGAACATCCAGCTGATTCCATTGGGTGTGATGGAGGTTCCGGCGGACAAGGCCCTGCAGTTCTGGACCAAGGGCGATGGCTGGCAAGGTCCGGTATCACTGGGGCTGGTCAAGCCGGGTCAAACGCTGTCGGTGCCGCTGGACCGGCTCCCGCCGCTGTCGCCCAACCAATTGTTCGAGCTGACCCTGGAAGACCCGCGCGGCTCGCCGACCGGCAAACCCACCGGGCCGATCCAGGCCATCGGCCGTGCGGTCAAGGTGCTCTGATCAACCGACGCACGGCAGCCACACGCGAAACCGTGCGCCGCCCAACGGCGATGTCTGGGCCGTCAAGGTACCGCCCTGGGCTTCCAGGGCGCGGCGGCTGATGGCCAGGCCCAGGCCGAAGCCGCCGGTGCTGCGGTCGCGGCTGCGGTCGAGGCGGTAGAACGGTTCGAAGATGCGCTCGCGCTGGTCCAACGGGATGCCGATGCCATCGTCGTCCACCCAGATTTCACACCCCTTGGGACACACCTTGACCCCCACCTGGATGCGTTTGTCGCAGTAGCGCGTGGCGTTGCGCAACAGGTTTTGCAAGGCGCGGGCCGTCAGGCGTGGATCGAGGCTGAAGCGCTCGACGGCGCAGTCGAGCACCACGTCGATGACGATCTCGGGGTTTTCCAACTCGTCGTCGACGCTGCCCAGCACGCTGTCGATAAATTCATCAAGCACTACGTCCACCCGCTCCGGCAGTTGCGCCGGGTTTTGCAGGCGGCTGTAGGAGAGCAACTCCAGCACCAGTTCATCCAGCTCACGGATATGCGCCACCAGGCCGTGCAGGCGCTCGCGGCTGGCCTCGGGCAAGTCTTCGGACAGCGCCAGCGCCAGGCCGAAATCCAGGCGCGTCAACGGCGTGCGCAGTTCGTGGGAGACGGCGTTGAGCAAATCCCGCTGCTGGTTGAGCAGGTGTTCGATGTCGTCGGCCATGGTGTCGAACACCGCCGCCAGGCTGCCGATGTTGGAGCTGGGCGGGATACGGGTGCGCTCGGCCAGGTTGCCCTTGCCCAATTGGGCGGCGGTGCTTTTCAGGCGTTCCAGATCGCGCCAGTGCGGGCGCAGCCAGAACAGCAGGCACGCGAGCAACGCCGCACCGATCAGCACATTCATCGACCAGTACAGCAGGTTCATGTCCAGCGGGTCTGGCGGGACGGTCAGCTTGACCACGAACTGCTGGTTGAGCGGCGAGCTGATTTCTTCCATCCAGCCCCACTCCCCCAGGCGAATCACCGGTTTGCCCTGCTCCAGCAGCGCTGCTTCCTGCGGGGTGTAGCTGGCGTCCTGGCGCAGCAGCAGTTGCACTTTGAGCGGTGCAAAGTCGCGGCCCAGTTGCTCGGTCACCTGGGACCAACGCTCCACCGGCGCCCGTTGGTACTGCCTGACGATCAGGGTTTGCTGGCCACGGGACTGCTCGACGTTGTAATCCAGGTAACGGTGTTCGAACAGCTGGATGACCAGTTTGGGAATCAGGTACATCGCCGCGCTGTAGGTGACGATGGTGATCAGGTAGAGGCGCAGCAGCACACGAAACATGGCTCAGCATTCCCACTCGGAACGGCTGAACAGATAACCCTTGCCCCACACGGTCTTGATCTTGCGCGCCTCGCCGGCGTGATCGTCGAACTTGCGGCGCAGCTTGGAGATGGCCACGTCCACCGAGCGGTCGGTGCCATTGAACTCGATGCCGCGCAGGCGTTGCAGGATCTGGTCGCGGCTGAGCACTTCACCGGCATGCCGGGCCAGCACCACCAGCAGGTTGTATTCGCCGCTGGACAGCTCCACCGGCTGCTCGCGCCACACCACCGTACGCTCCGACAGATCAATGCACAGGTTGCCCATGAGGATCTGGTCGTTGGCCACCTGGGGCTCGGACAAACTGCTGCGGCGCAACAAGGTACGCACGCGAGCCAGCAGCACACGTGGCTCGCAGGGTTTGGTCACGTAGTCGTCGGCACCCATTTCCAGGCCCAGCACCTGGTCATGGCTGTCGTCGCGGGCGGTGAGCATCAGGATCGGCAGGCCGGCCGAATCGGCACGCAGCAGACGGCACACTTGCAGGCCATCGAGGCCCGGCAGCATCAGGTCAAGGATCACCAGGTCCGGCGGGTTGAGGCGTGCGCGTTCCCGAACGAGGTCGCCACGGCTGAGCACGCTGACGTGATAGCCATTGCGCTCCAGGTAGCTGGCAATCAGCTCGGAAAGTGCGGCGTCGTCTTCCACCAGGAGGATGTCGGGCATGAAGGTGTTCCATGAATACAGTGGGGGATCTTTGGAATTGCGAGATTTTGTAAGGATATACGTCCCCATTGGGATGATGTGCAGTACCTTACATTTCTTCACACACCACCTACACAGCTTCACAGCACCACGGCGCAGGTGACCTTAGGATGCGCCAGTCACTATTGGGATAAGAGCATGTCGAAGAATCTGTTGGCGCCGTTTTGCCTGTTGGCCCTCACCCTGGCGCTGGGCGCGTGTGGCAACTCCGCCGCCGAGGCGCCAGAAATGCCCCTGGCCAAGGTGCGTATCGAAACCCTGCAAGCCAAGCCCCTGTCCATCACCAGCGAACTGAGCGGACGCATCGCCGCGCCGCGGATTGCCGAAGTGCGTGCGCGGGTAGCCGGTGTGGTGATGCAACGGGTGTTCAAGGAAGGCCACGACGTCAAACAGGGCGACGTGCTGTTTCGCATCGACCCGGCGCCCTTCAAGGCCGATCTCGACAGCGCCCAGGCCAACCTGAGCAAGGCGCAAGCCAATGCGTTCCAGGCGCGCCTGCAAGAGCAGCGCTACAGCCAGTTGGTGGAAGGCAACGCCATCAGCGGCCAGGACTACGACAATGCCCGCGCGGCGGTGCGCCAGACCAACGCCGAAGTCGCCGCCAACAACGCCGCCGTCGAACGCGCCAAATTGAACCTGGGCTACGCCACTGTGACCGCGCCGATTTCCGGGCGCATCGGCCGCGCCCTGGTGACCGAAGGCGCGCTGGTCGGCCAGAACGAAGCCACGCCCCTGGCGATCATCCAGCAACTGGACCCGATCCACGCCGACCTGACCCAATCGACCCGCGAGTTGAATGACCTGCGCCGCGCCTTTCGCGCCGGCAGCTTGAAGCAGGTCGGCCAGGACCAGGCCAAGGCCACGCTGATCCAGGACGACGGCAGCCTCTACCCGCTGCCGGGCAAATTGCTGTTCTCCGACATCAGCGTCGACCCCGGCACCGGGCAGATCATCCTGCGCAGCGAGTTCCCCAACCCGGACCTCGACCTGTTGCCCGGCAGCTTTGTGCGGGTGCGCCTGGAGCAAGCGGTCGATAAGCAAGGCATCAGCGTGCCGCAACGCGCCATCACCCGCGACAGTGCCGGTATCCCGATGGTGTTGCTGTTGGATGCCGAGCAGACCGTCAGCCAGCAACCGGTGGAACTGGGTGCGGTGATCGACGACCGCTGGATCGTCAGCAGCGGCCTCAAACCCGGTGATCGCATCGTCGTCGAAGGTGTGCAACACGCGCGGCCCGGTGAAAAAGTCCAGGTAGACGACAGCCCGACGACACCTGCCCAGGCTTTGGGCCAATAAGGATTATTCGACCATGCCGCAGTTCTTTATTGATCGCCCGATTTTCGCCTGGGTGGTCGCCCTGTTTATCCTGCTGGCCGGCGTGCTGGCCATCCCGCAATTGCCGGTGGCCCAGTACCCTAACGTCGCGCCGCCGAAAGTCGAGATCTACGCGGTGTACCCCGGCGCTTCGGCCCAGACACTGGATGAAAGCGTGGTCAGCCTGATCGAGCAGGAGCTCAACGGCGCCGATCACTTGCTGTATTTCGAATCCCAGAGCAGCCTTGGTTCGGCCACCATCACCGCGACGTTCCAGCCCGGCACCGACCCGGAAATGGCCCAGGTCGATGTGCAGAACCGGCTCAAGGCCGTGGAACCCCGACTGCCCCAGGCGGTGACACAGCAAGGCTTGCAGGTGGAGAAAGTCTCCGCCGGCTTCCTGCTGCTGGTGACCCTGACCTCCAGTGACGGCAAGCTCGATGACGTGGCGCTCAGCGATTACCTGGCGCGCAACGTGATGAACGAACTCAAGCGCCTGGACGGCGTGGGCAAGGCGCAGCTCTACGGCGCCGAACGGGCCATGCGCATCTGGATCGACCCGCAGAAGCTGATCGGCTTCAACCTGACGCCGGCTGACGTGAACACTGCCATCAGCGCGCAGAACGCCCAGGTTTCCGCCGGTAGCATTGGTGACCTGCCGGGCACCAAGACCCAGGAAATCACCGCCGCGATCCTGGTCAAGGGCCAGCTTTCAACCCCGGCGGAATTCGCCGACATCGTGCTCAAGGCCAATCCGGACGGCTCCACTGTGCGCGTCGGCGACGTGGCGCGGGTGGAAATCGGCAGCCAGGAATACCAGTTCTCCACGCGCCTGAACGGCAAGCCCTCCACCGCCGTCAGCGTGCAACTGGCACCCGGCGCCAACGCGCTGAACACCGCGACCCTGGTGCGGGCGAAGATGGATGAGCTGTCGCGCTACTTCCCGGCCAATGTGGAATACAAGATCCCGTACGACACCTCGCCCTTCGTCAAAGTCTCGATCACCAAGGTGGTGTACACCTTGCTGGAGGCCATGGCGCTGGTGTTTGCGGTGATGTTCCTGTTCCTGCAGAACGTGCGCTACACGCTGATCCCCACCCTGGTGGTGCCGATTGCGCTGATGGGCACGTTTGCCACCATGCTGTTGCTGGGTTTCTCGATCAACGTGCTGACCATGTTCGGCATGGTGCTGGCCATCGGCATCCTGGTGGACGATGCGATTGTGGTGGTAGAGAACGTCGAGCGGATCATGGTCACCGAGGGCCTGTCGCCCAAGGACGCAACCAAGAAAGCCATGGGCCAGATCACCGGCGCCATCGTCGGGATTACCCTGGTGCTGGTGGCGGTGTTCCTGCCGATGGCGTTCATGGCGGGCTCGGTGGGGGTGATCTACCAGCAGTTCTCGCTGTCGATGGCCACCTCGATCCTGTTCTCGGCCTTCCTTGCCCTGACCTTGACCCCGGCCTTGTGCGCCACCCTACTCAAGCCGATTGCCAAGGGCGAGCACCATGCCAAGGGCGGCTTTTTCGGCTGGTTCAATAAGCGCTTCGAGCAGCTCACCGACCGCTATGAAGGTTGGGTTGCCTACGCCCTCAAGCGCAGCGGCCGTTACCTACTGATCTATCTGGTGCTGCTGGTGGGCCTGGGGCTGATGTTCATGCGCCTGCCCGCCTCGTTCCTGCCGGTGGAAGACCAGGGCTACACCATCACCGATATCCAGTTGCCACCGGGCGCGAGTAAAAACCGCACGGTGCAGGTGGCGGAGCAGATCGAAGCGCATAACGCCGGCGAACCGGGCGTGGGCGATACCACCATGATCATGGGCTTCAGCTTCTCCGGTTCGGGGCAGAACGCGGCGTTGGCGTTTACCACCTTGAAGGATTGGTCCGAACGCAGCAATGAAGACTCCGCCGCGTCCATCGCCGACCGCGCCAACATGGCGTTCAGCGAGCTGAAAGACGCGATTGCCTACGCCGTGCTGCCACCGCCGGTGGATGGCCTGGGCACATCCAGTGGTTTTGAGTTCCGTTTGCAGGACCGTGGTGGCGTCGGCCATGCCGCGTTGATGGCGGCGCGCACCGAGTTGCTGGCGGCCGCCGGAAACAGCCCGATCCTGGCCAACGTGCGTGAAAGCGCCCTGGCCGAAGCGCCGCAAGTGCAGTTGGAAGTGGACCGCAAGCAAGCCAACGCCCTGGGCGTGTCGTTTGCGGATGTGGGCAATGTGCTGTCCTCGGCGATTGGCTCTGCCTACGTCAACGACTTCCCCAACCAGGGCCGCATGCAGCGCGTGGTGGTGCAGGCCGAAGGCGACCAGCGCAGCCAGGTGGCGGACTTGATGAAAATCAACGTACGTAACAACGCCGGGAAAATGGTGCCGCTGTCGGCCTTTGTCGAGGCCAAATGGACCCAGGGCCCGGCGCAGTTGACGCGCTATAACGGCTACCCGGCGATTGCCATCAGCGGTGAAGCGGCGCCGGGGCACAGCACCGGCGAGGCGATGGAAGAAATCCAGCGCCTGGTCAGTCAACTGCCGGCGGGCCTGGGTCAGGAATGGACCGGGTTGTCGTTGCAGGAACGCTTGTCCGGCGCTCAGGCGCCGATCCTGCTGGGCCTGTCGCTGCTGATCGTGTTCCTGTGCCTGGCGGCGCTGTACGAAAGCTGGTCGATCCCGACCTCGGTGTTGCTGGTGGTCCCGCTCGGCGTGCTCGGCGCAGTCCTGGCCGTGACCTTGCGTGGCATGCCCAACGATGTGTTCTTCAAAGTCGGCTTGATAACCATCATTGGCCTGTCGGCGAAGAACGCGATTCTGATCATCGAATTCGCCAAGGACTTGTATGACCAAGGTGAAGATCTGATCGACGCGACCCTGAAAGCCGCGCGGCTCAGGTTGCGCCCGATCATCATGACCTCACTGGCGTTCATCCTCGGCGTGGTGCCGTTGGCGATTGCCACCGGGGCCAGTTCCGCGAGCCAGCAGGCGATTGGTACCGGGGTGATTGGCGGGATGATCACCGCGACACTGGCGGTGGTGTTTGTGCCGGTGTTTTTTGTGGTGGTCATGAAGCTGGTGAAGAAATCTTCCGGTAACCCGGGTTAAAACATGTGGAGGGGGGCTTGCCCCCGATGGCGGTGTATCAGTTGAAATACCTTTCACTGACCTACTGCTATCGGGGCAAGCCCCCTCCCACATGATGAGGTACAGTCAGTTGACCCACTGTCAGCTGTGAGCTCCCATGCCCTTCCTCGCCCGCACCCACCCTCGCCTCTCCAGCGCCGCCGTGCTCGGCCTTGCCGTGGGCATTCTGGTACCTGCCGAAACAATCGCCAGCAAAATCCTCATCGGCTGGAACGCCGGGGTCTGGACCTACCTGGTGCTGATGCTCTGGCTGACCATCCGCGCCAAGGCGCCAGACGTCAAACGCATTGCCGAGATCGAAGACGAAAACGCCGGCCTGGTGTTGTTCATGGTCTGCATCGCCGCCATCGCCAGCCTGGCCACCATCACCTTTGAACTGGTCGGCAGCAAGGACCTGGCGACCGGCGAACGCCTGCTGCACTACGGTTTCACCGGGCTGACGGTGATCGGTTCGTGGTTGCTGATCGGGGTGATTTTCAGCGTGCACTACGCCCGGCTGTATTACACCTGGGACGGCAAGGAGCCGGCGTTGCGTTTTGCCGAAGGGTTGCTGACCCCCAATTATTGGGACTTCCTGTACTTCTCGTTCACCATCGGCGTCGCGGTGCAGACCTCGGATGTGGGTGTGGCCACCCGCAGCATGCGCAAGGTGGTGCTGGGGCAATCGTTGATCGGGTTCCTGTTCAATACCGCGATATTGGGTTTCTCGATCAATATCGCGGCCGGGCTGTTCAGCTAGGCTGCACAAACCTTCTAGACCGTCATGAAGCGGCACGCATTAATAAGCTCACCTATTACGTTCGGTGTTGTATGAGCGCGCACAATTGGATCGACCTGTCCCAGGATGCCGACACCGGCATCGAGACCCTGCGCGCGCATTTTGAAGGCCACGCCTACGACCCGCACTGGCACGACAGCTACCTGATCGGCGTGACCGAACAGGGCGTGCAGCAATTCAACTGCCGCCGCGCCCGCCATCACAGCGTGCCGGGCCAGGTATTCCTCGTAGAACCCGGCGAACTGCATGACGGCGATGCCCCCACGCCGGACGGCTTCACCTACCACATGCTGTACCTCGACCCGCAGTGGCTGGCGCGGGAAGTGAGCGCGGTGTTCGAAGAAGCGCCGCTCAACAGCCAACTGAGCTTCACTCGAACATTGACCGATGACCCGCGCCTGGCGTTGGCCACCAGCCAGGCCTTTCGCACCCTGCACAGCGGCGAGTTGCGCATCGTGCGGCAACGGGCCATGGACCAATTGCTGGAACGCCTGACCGACCAACTGTACTGGCGCACCCGCTACCGCGACGATCCGCGCCTGCCGCTGGTGGCCCATAAAGCCCGGGAATACCTGCATGCCTATCTGCATCAGGATACAGGCATGGACGAACTGGCCGTGGCCTGCGGCGTCGACCGCTTCCGCTTGACCCGTGCGTTCAAGAACGCCTTCGGTTTGCCGCCCCATGCCTATCTGGTGCAACTGCGCCTGGCCCGCGCCCGGCATTTGTTGGCCAAGGGCGAGCAACCGGCCGACGTGGCGATTGCCTTGGGCTTTGCCGATCAAAGCCACATGGGCCGCTGGTTTGTGCGCGCCTATGGCCTGACTCCGGCGGCGTACCGCAAGCGCTGCACAAACCTTCCAGACAGCGAACGCCCCGGCTTGTGAAGATCGACTCCATCGATTGGTTTACCGGAGTCACGCCGCCATGCTGCCGTTTATGTTGTTTGCCTTTGTTGCGTCCATTACCCCCGGCCCGACCAATATCCTGGTGCTGAGCAACAGTGCCCGTTACGGTTTCAAAGCCGCCCTGCCGATCATCTTCGGCGCCTGCGCGGGTGCGGCCGGAATCGTCTGGCTGGTGGGGTCCGGCGTGGGCCAATCGCTGGTGCAACTGCCCAAGGTACAGGCCGCCATGCAATGGGTCGGCGTTGCCTGGCTGACCTACCTGGCCTGGCAGATTTTCAGCGCGCCCCCCCAGGCCGTCGAGACGGAATCAGTACAAAAGCCGCTGGGCTTGTTCGGGGCTGCCAGCCTGCAATTGATCAACCCCAAGACCTGGATGATGGCGCTGGCGGTGGTCAGTGTCTTTGCCGTTAACGGCACACAGGTGGCGGCGCTGTCCCTGGTGTTTTTCTTGATCGCGCTGCCGTGCCTGGGCGCTTGGGCACTGCTGGGCGCCGGGTCTGCGCGAGTGCTTCGTTCGGCCAAGGCCATGCAGCGTTTCAACCGTGCAATGGCTTTGCTGCTGTTGGGTGCAACTTGGCTGGGTGTGGTGGTTTGACGCACCAGTCATCCGACTTTGTCCTACAACTCCTTGACGACTTTCCTACTTTGATGGTTTCCTGAAACCGGTTTCAGTCATTCCAATAAAAAAGAAGGTCTATGACCGTGAACAATTTTTCTGCCGCCCAGCGCAGCCGCGTCACCATGCTTGATGTGGCCGAACGTGCGGGCGTGTCCAAGGCCAGCGTGTCGCGTTTTATCGGCGACGACCGCGCCCTGCTCTCCGACGCCATCGCCCTGCGCATCGAACAGGCCATCGAGCAACTCGGCTACCGCCCCAACCAGATGGCCCGTGGTTTGAAACGTGGGCGCACGCGCTTGATCGGCATGCTGGTGGCCGATATCCGCAACCCCTATTCCATTGCCGTGATGCACGGCGTCGAAACCGCCTGCCGCCAGCACGGCTACAGCCTGGTGGTGTGCAACACCGACCGCGACGACGAGCAAGAGCGCCAGCACCTGGCCGCACTGCGCTCTTACAACATCGAAGGGCTGATCGTGAACACCCTCGGCCATCACCTTGAACAACTGCTGGAACTGCAACGAGAAATGCCGCTGGTGCTGGTGGACCGCAAAGTCGAGCCGCTGCACAGCGACTTGGTCGGGCTGGACAACCCGGCAGCGGTGCGCATGGCGGTGGAGCATCTGGAACAACAGGGTTATCGCCAGCTATTGCTGGTGAGCGAATCCGCCGACGGCACCAGCTCACGGGTAGAACGCCTGGACAGCTTCAAGGCCGAGATTGCCCGGCGCCCATCGCTGACTGGCGTGGTGCTGGAACTGGATGGCCACCTTGAAACCGGCCTGCAGGCCTTTCTCACTAAAACCGGTCCCAAGGCGGTGTTCTGTGCCAACGGCGTCGCCACACTGGCCTGCACCCGCGCGCTCAAGGCGTTGGGCTGCAACCTGTTCGACGACGTGGGCCTGATCGCCCTGGATGACCTGGATTGGTATCCGTTAGTGGGCAACGGCATCACCGCCCTCGCCCAGCCGACCGAGGCGATTGGCGCCAGCGCGTTCGACTGCCTGCTCAAGCGTTTGCGCGGTGACGATGCGCCAACACGCACCCTGGATTTTCTGCCACAACTGATCATCAGAGGCTCAACCCTGTGCCCCTCCCCGTAGCAGCTGTCGAGCCTTGGCGAGGCTGCGTAGCGGACGTATTGACACGCCGCGATCTGCGGGGCGCCTAAACGCAGCCTCGCTTGCGCTCGACAGTTGCTACGGGGCGAAACTTGCGGGCGCGTCAAGGTTGATTGAATTTTTATCACGTCGAAAAATGAAACCGGTTTCAGAGGTACACAACAATGCATAAATACCCCGTCTCCATCAGCCTTTCCAGCTACGGCGCGGACTTGGTCCGCCAGCAGGGCCAGCTGAGTTTTGTCGACCTGCTGGCAGCCGCCGGTGCCCGGCGCATCGAATGGCGCGAAGAGCTGCTGACCGCCGAGCAGCCCACCGAACTGGCCGAAGCCGCTGCCGCCCAAGGCCTGGAAGCGGTGTTCTCATCGCCCCTGGAATTATGGGTGGCCGGACGCGCCCAGCCCAACGCCGAACTGAGCGCAACCCTGGACCGCGCCCAGGCCTTCGGCGCGCGCTGGCTGAAAGTCTCCCTCGGTTACTTCACCGACACCAACGACCTGGAAAGCCTGCACCCCCTGCTCAATCGCCACCCGGTCCAGCTGTTGGTGGAAAACGACCAGACCCTGCACGGCGGGCGCATCGAGCCGATGCAACGGTTCTTTACCGAGGTCGAGCGCCTGGGCCTGCCGGTGAAGATGACCTTCGATATCGGCAACTGGCAGTGGCAGGACCAATCTGCCCTGACCGCCGCACGCCTGTTGGGGCGGCATGTGGACTACCTGCACTGCAAGGCCGTGGCCCGTCGCCCGGACGGCAAGCTGGTGGCGCTGCCGCCCGGCGCCACCGACCTGCATCTGTGGGAACAACTGCTCAAGCACATGACTCAAGGCATTACACGGGCGGTGGAATTTCCACTGCAAGGCGATGACCTGATCGATGTGACCGCGCAGCAGGTCGCCGCCCTCGCCGTCCTAGGCCAACCCACTGCGGAGCATGCCCATGTCTGAGATCGATATCCTCTCGTTTGGTGAAACCATGGCGATGCTGGTCGCCGAGCAGCCCGGCGATCTGGCCCAGGTCAGCCAGTTTCACAAGCGTATTGCCGGGGCCGACAGCAATGTCGCCATTGGCCTGTCGCGGCTGGGCTTTAATGTGGCGTGGCTGAGTCGGGTGGGCAGCGATTCGCTCGGCCGCTTTGTGGTCGACACCCTGCAAAAGGAAGGTCTGGATTGCCAGCACGTGGCCGTCGACCCGCTGCACCCCACCGGTTTTCAGTTCAAGTCCCGTGAAGAAGCCGGCGCCGATCCGCAGGTGGAGTACTTCCGCAAAGGCTCCGCCGCCAGCCATTTGTCCATCGCGGCCATCAGCCCGGCGCTGCTGCAAGCCCGCCATCTGCACGCCACCGGGATTCCTCCCGCGCTGTCCGAGGCCACTCGCGAACTGTCGGTCGAGTTGATGACCCAGATGCGCAAAGCCGGGCGCAGTGTGTCGTTCGACCCGAACTTGCGGCCGTCGCTGTGGGCCAGCCAAGCGCAGATGATCCGCCAGGTCAACGCCCTCGCCGGCCTGGCCGATTGGGTATTGCCGGGCTTGAGTGAAGGCCGCCTGCTGACCGGTTTCGACGACCCGGCCGATATCGCCGCGTTCTACCTGGACCAGGGCGCCGAAGCCGTGGCCATCAAGCTCGGCCCGGACGGCGCCTACTTCCGTACCCATCTGGACCAAGGCTTTGTCGCCGCCGTGCGCGTGGACAAGGTGGTGGACACCGTCGGTGCCGGCGACGGCTTTGCCGTGGGCATGATCAGCGCCCTGCTGGAAAACCTCAGCTTCCCCGAGGCGGTGCAACGCGGCAACTGGATCGGCAGCCGCGCCGTGCAAAGCCGTGGCGATATGGAAGGCCTGCCGACCCGCGCTGAACTACCCACCCGATCCGTTGCGTGACCCACACCCTGTTGCCACAACTACAACAAGCTCAGGAGCAACCCCATGGAAACCGTGAAACTCGCCACCCGCCGTTGGTGGTACATCATGCCCATCGTTTTTATCACCTACAGCCTGGCCTACCTGGACCGCGCCAACTATAGCTTTGCCGCCGCCTCCGGGATGGCCGAAGACCTGATGATCACCCCCGGTATGTCGTCATTGCTGGGTGCACTGTTTTTCCTCGGCTACTTTTTCTTCCAGGTGCCGGGGGCGATCTACGCGCAGAAGCGCAGTGTCAAAAAGCTGATTTTCGTCAGCCTGATCCTGTGGGGCGGTTTGGCCACACTGACCGGCGTGGTGTCCAACGCCTACATGCTGATCGTCATTCGCTTCATGCTCGGCGTGGTCGAAGCCGCGGTGATGCCAGCGATGCTGGTGTACCTGTGCCACTGGTTCACCCGTGCGGAACGCTCGCGGGCCAACACCTTCCTGATCCTCGGTAACCCGGTGACCATGCTGTGGATGTCGGTGGTGTCGGGCTACCTGGTGCAGCATTTCAGCTGGCGCTGGATGTTTATCATCGAAGGCCTGCCAGCCGTGTTGTGGGCGTTTATCTGGTGGAAGCTGGCCGATGAGCGGCCCAAGGATGCCAAGTGGCTGAGCGACAGCGAAAAGCACAGCCTGGAAACCGCCCTCGCCGCCGAACAGGTCGGCATCAAGGCCGTGAAGAATTACGCCGAAGCGTTCCGCTCGCCCAAGGTGATCATCCTGGCGTTGCAGTTCTTCTGCTGGAGCATCGGCGTGTATGGCTTTGTGCTGTGGCTGCCGTCGATCCTCAAAGCCGGTTTGCAGATGGACATGGTCGAGGCCGGCTGGCTGTCGGCGCTGCCCTACCTGGCGGCGGTGATCGGCATGCTGGTGGTGAGTTGGGGCTCGGACAAGCTGCAAAAACGTAAACGCTTTGTGTGGCCGCCGCTGTTGATCGCGTCCATCGCGTTCTACGCCTCCTACGTGCTCGGCGCCGAACACTTCTGGTGGTCCTACACCCTGCTGGTGATTGCCGGGGCCTGCATGTATGCGCCTTACGGACCGTTTTTCGCCATCGTCCCGGAAATCCTGCCGGCCAACGTCGCCGGTGGCGCCATGGCACTGATCAACAGCATGGGCGCGCTCGGTTCGTTCGGCGGCTCGTACCTGGTGGGTTATCTCAATAGCAGCACCGGTTCGCCCGGCGCTTCGTACCTGCTGATGAGCGGTGCGTTGATGCTGTCGGTGGTGCTGACGATTTTCCTCAAGCCCGGTGCCAGCGACCGCTCGCCGGCACCCACTCTGGAGTTGAAGGTAAAGACCTCATGAAAAAGTCTGTCGTGTTGTACAAGAAACTCTCCGCGCCGCTGATGGCCCGCCTGCATGAACACGCCGAGGTCACGCTGATCGAAGCCCTGGATGACACCGGCCTGGCCAAGTTGCGCGACGCCCTGCCGGCCGCCCATGGCCTGCTGGGCGCCAGCCTGCGCCTGGACGCCGGATTGCTGGACCTCGCGCCGCACCTGGAGGCCGTGGCCAGCGTGTCGGTCGGAGTCGACAACTACGACATCGACTACCTGACCCAGCGCGGCATCCTCCTCAGCAACACCCCGGACGTGCTCACCGAAACCACCGCCGACACGGGCTTTGCGCTGATCCTCGCCACCGCCCGGCGCGTGGTGGAACTGGCCGATATGGTGCGCGCCGGCCAATGGAACAAGAACATCGGCCCTGCGCACTTTGGCAGCGATGTGCACGGCAAGACCCTGGGCATCATCGGCATGGGCCGCATCGGCGAAGCCCTGGCCCAGCGCGGGCATTTTGGCTTTGGCATGCCGGTGATCTACCACAGCCATTCGCCCAAGCCGCAGGTGGAACAGCGCTTTGGCGCGCAGTACCGCAGCTTGCAGGCGTTGCTCAAAGAAGCCGATTTCGTCTGCCTGACGTTGCCGCTCACGGCAGAAACCGAAAAACTGATTGGCGCAGAGGAATTTGCACTGATGGGCCCCGAGACGATCTTTATCAATATCTCGCGGGGCAAGGTGGTGGATGAGGCGGCGCTGGTCGAGGCGTTGCAGCAACGCACGATTCGGGCAGCTGGATTGGATGTGTTTGAGAAGGAGCCGCTGAATCACGCCTCACCGTTGCTGCGCTTGAACAATGTGGTGGCAACGCCGCATATCGGCTCGGCGACTCATGAGACAAGGGAGGCGATGGCCAAGTGTGCGGTGGATAATCTGCTGGCGGCGCTGGCAGGGGAAAAGCCGAAAAACCTGGTGAATCCAGGGTCCTGGAAGCAATAACCCCTGACACAACACAAAACCAAATGTGGGAGGGGCGGTGCGACGATTCGACTTGCCCCCTCCCACAGTTGGATTGCATTGCAAAGTGAATCAAATTACAAACCTGGCCACCATCCCATTCAAATCCACCGCCAGGCGCGACAGCTCATGGCTGGCCGCGCTGGTCTGGTTGGCACCCGCCGCCGACTGGGTGGCCAGGTCGCGGATATTCACCAGATTGCGGTCAACCTCGCGGGACACCTGGGCCTGTTCTTCCGAGGCGCTGGCGATGACCAGGTTGCGCTCGTTGATCAAGCTGATGGACTGGGTGATCTGCTCCAGCGCCACACCGGCGGCGCGCGCCATTTCCAGGGTGTTCTGGGTGCGCTGATTGCTTTGCTGCATGGATTGCACGGCTTCGCCGGTGCCGTTCTGGATGCCGGCGACCATTTTTTCGATCTCCTGGGTCGACTGTGCGGTGCGATGGGCCAGGGCGCGCACCTCATCCGCCACCACCGCGAAACCGCGCCCCGCTTCACCGGCACGGGCCGCTTCAATGGCGGCGTTGAGCGCCAGCAGGTTGGTCTGCTCGGCGATCGCACGGATCACGTCAAGCACCTTGCCGATATCGCGGCCCTGGGTGGCCAGGCCTTCGATCATCGCGGCGGTGTTCTGCACGTCCTGGGTCATGGTCTGGATCGCGCCAACGGTTTCCACCACCCGGTCGCGACCTTCGCGTGCAGCCTGGTTGGACTGGCTGGACGCCTCGGAAGTGGACACGGCGTTGCGCGCCACTTCTTCCACCGCTGCGGTCATCTCGTTGACGGCGGTGGCGGCCTGATCGATTTCATTGTTCTGTTGCTGCAAGCCTTTGGAGGCTTCTTCGGTGACCGCACTGAGTTCCTCGGCGGCGGACGCCAGTTGCGTGGCCGAGCCGGCGATGTGCTGGATGGTCTGACGCAGGTTGGCCTGCATGGCAGCCAGGGCGCCGATCAAACGGGCCGGTTCGTCTTTGCCGTCGTCTGCGATGGCGGTGCTGAGGTTGCCGGCGGCGATGGTTTCGGCGACGGCCACGGCTTTGCGCAACGGCGTGACGATGCTGCGGGTCAGCAGCCAGGCCAGCAACACCGTGAGCAAGGCGGCGGCGACCGAGACTACGATTACGCCGGTGATCGCGCTGTCGTAGCCGTGCCCGGCTTCAGCGTCCGCTGCCTTGGCATCGGCGGCATTGATAGCGATCAATTTGTTCAGTTGCTCGCCCATCTGGTCGGTGCCGTCCTTGATGCGGCTGTTGATCAGCGCACGCATCTCATCGACTTTGCCTTGTCTGGACAGGGTAAGCATGTCGGCCTGGGCCTTTAAGTAGTTGTCCAAGGTGGCGCCAAACGTCTTGTACAACGCCGCCTCTTCCGGCCCGGCAGGCAACGTGGCGTAACCGGCCTGGGCTGTCTTGACCTTGTCGGTCAGCACGCCGATGCGGGTTTCAGCTTCCTGCAACGCGGCAGGATCGCGATTGACCAGTACGCGAAACGACAGGATGCGCATGCGCAGCACGTTTTCCGTGATCGTGCCCAAGTACGTCACGCTGGGTAGCTGGTTGGCGCTCATGGCCACCGACGCCTCGCGGATCAGCGTCATGCGGTTGACCGCAAACACGCCAAGAACAACCACTAACAACGCGATGAACGCGAAACCGAGAGAAGCACGAGGGGCGATATTCAGATGACGGAGGGACATAGACGAGACTCTCTGGAGTAGTGTTTGCGCGCATCCTTGCCGCGAAACGATCCGCCGGCGTCAACGCACCGCTCAGACCTCGGCACACTGTTGTTATTGATCGGTGGGCCTATACACGTTATCGGCTGAGTGCAGGGTTTTACGCAGGGCACTCATAAATATTTTTTTACACTTCTGACGATCGACCGTTTCTGGCATCCTGCGCCTCCATTTTCTGACCCGAGCCCGCATTTTGTCTGACGCTCAAGCCCCCCGCCCGCGCTATAAATCCGACCTGATCTACGGCCTGGAAGATCGCCCGCACTTCACTGCGGCGATCTTTGCCGCGTTGCAGCATGTCTTGGCGAGTTTTGTCGGCATCATCACCCCGACCCTGATCGTCGGGGGTGTGCTCGGGCTGGAAAGCGAAGTGCCGTACCTGGTGAGCATGGCACTGTTTGTGTCGGGGCTCGGCACCTTTGTACAGGCGCGTAAGTTCGGCCCGATAGGTTCGGGGCTGCTGTGCCTGCAAGGCACCAGTTTTTCGTTTATCAGCGTGATCCTCAGTGCGGGCTTCATGGTCAAGGCCCGTGGCGGCGGCACCGACGAAATCCTCTCGACGATCTTTGGCATCTGCTTTTTTGCGGCGTTTATCGAGGTGGTGCTGAGCCAGTTCATCGGCAAGCTGCGCAAGCTGATCACCCCGGTGGTGACCGGCACCATCATTACCTTGATGGGCTTGTCGCTGATCAAGGTGGCGGTCACCGACATGGCGGGCGGCTTTGGCGCCAGCGACCTGGGGGCCGCAAGCAATATGGGCCTGGCGGCACTGGTGCTGGTGACCATCGTGGTGCTCAACCGCTTCAACAACCCGTTCCTGCGCCTGGGTTCGATCGTGATCGGCCTGACCCTGGGTTTTGTGGTGGCGTGGTGGATGGGCCGCGTCGACCTGGCCGCCCTGCCCCACGTGCCTTTGATCAGCGTGCCGGTGCCGTTCAAGTACGGTTTCTCGTTCGACTGGGTGGCGTTTATCCCGGTAGCGGTGATCTTCCTGATTTCGCCGTTGGAAGCGGCCGGTGACCTGACCGCCAATTCGATGATTTCCCAGCAGCCAGTCAAAGGCCCGCTGTATATCAAGCGCATCAAGTCCGGCCTGCTGGCCGACGGCCTCAACTCGGCGATGGCCGCCACGTTCAACAGCCTGCCGATGGTGACCTTCGCCCAGAACAACGGCGTGATCCAGCTGACCGGCGTGGCCAGCCGCTACGTGGCGTACTTCATCGCGGGTTTGCTGGTGCTGCTGGGGCTGTTCCCGATGATCGGTGCGGTGCTGCAACTGATGCCCAAGCCGGTGCTGGGGGGCGCGACCCTGATCATGTTCGGCACGGTGGCCGTGGCCGGCATCAAGATCCTCGCCGAAGCCGGGCTGCACCGGCGCAATGTGCTGATCGTGGCCATCTCCCTCGGCATGGGCCTGGGCGTCGCCGCCGTGCCGGAAGTGCTGCGTGACCTGCCCAAGGCCCTGCACAACATCTTCGAGTCGCCGATTACCGTGGGCGCGTTCTGTGCCATCCTGCTGAACATTTTCCTGCCGGAAGAGTTCATAGCACTGCAAGAAGATGAATTTGATCCGGAGTCCTCTACCCTCAAAGTGATGCAGGACCCGGACGTCACGAAATAGGAGCACCTTTGTATGCGCAAGCTCATGGTTCTATCACTGTTGCTGCTGACCTTGAGCGCCTGCGCGCTGTTCCCCAACCGCGACCCGGTCAACATCACCGTGGTGGGCATCGAGCCCCTGCAAAGCCAGGAACTGGAAGTGCGCTTCGTGGTGAAACTGCGGGTGCAAAACCCCAATGAAACAGCGATCGACTACAACGGCGTGGCCCTGGACCTGGAGGTCAATGGCCGACCGTTAGCCTCCGGCGTGAGCGATCAGGCCGGCAGCATTCCACGCTTTTCGGAGACGGTGCTGAGGGTACCGGTCAGCGTTTCGGCGTTCTCTGTGTTGCGCCAAACCCTGGGCTTGAGCCAAACCCAGAGCTTGAACAATTTGCCTTATGTACTGCGCGGCAAACTCGCGGGCGGGTTGTTTGGCACGATGCGGTTTGTGGATCGCGGTACCCTGGACCTGCCCAACACTGCCACTTGGTAAACATGGAGTTCCGCTATCGGGGCATGGGTATCTACACATTTGGTGAAAACATAACCTTAGCGAACGAGGCTGTTGTGGTGAGCGGGCTTGCCCCGCGCTGGGCTGCGAAGCAGCCCCAAAACCAGGCAACTTGGTTTTTTTGAAAAAACGCGGTGGCTTTGATGGGGCTGCTTCGCAGCCCAGCGCGGGACAAGCCCGCTCACCACAGGTTACTTTTTGCCTTTTTATCTCTTAACTGACCGGCATTGGGGCAAGCGCCATCCCACATGTCGACCCGGTTTCAATCGGTGATATAGCGCACGCCTGGCTTGGCGCGTTCATCTACCGTCAGCTCAAACACATCCGGGCGGGCATAGTGCCCCACCACGTCATAGTCATACCGCGCCTTCACCAGGTCATCGGTATCGATCTGCGCCGTCAACAGCCCCGCGCCACCCAGTAATGGCCCGGCGAGAATATCGCCCATGGGGCCGACAATCACACTGCCGCCCGCAATCAACGGGCGGTCTGCTGGCCAGTTGGCAACCTCCAGCCCCAGCGTGTGGGGCGATGCCTGCACCTGGCACGCGCTCACCACAAAACAGCGTCCTTCGTGGGCCACGTGGCGCATGCTCACTTGCCACATGTCGCGTTCGTCCACCGTTGGCGCGCACCACACCTCCACGCCCTTGGCGTACATCGCCGTGCGCAGCAGCGGCATCATGTTTTCCCAGCACACGGCGCCGCCGATCCGCCCGACTGCCGTGTCGATCACCGGCAAGGTCGAGCCATCGCCCTTGCCCCAGATCAGGCGCTCAGTGCCGGTGGGCATCAGTTTGCGGTGCTTGGCCACCAGGCCGCCCGTTGGCTCGATGTACAACACGGTGCAGTACAACGTGCTGCCACTGCGCTCGATCACGCCAAGCACCAAGCTGGCCCCGGTGCGCGCCGACAGGCCGGCCAGCGCCTCGGTCTCGACGCCAGGCACATCAATGGCGTTGGCAAAGTAACGGGCAAAGGCTTCGCGCCCCTCGGGCAGGCGGTAGCCCAGTTGCGTGCCGAAGCCTTCGCCTTTGGGATAACCGCCGAGCAGCGCCTCGGGCATGACCACCAGTTGCGCGCCGCTGCGGGTGATCTCGTCCTCGTAGCCGAGGATTTGCTCAAGGGTTTGGGCCTTGCCGCCCGGCAATGAGCCAATTTGCAAAGCCGCTACAGTGGAAACAGGCATCACGATCACTCCGAAGAAGGGGGGTTGCCCATTCTCCGGCCAGCCGTGATCATGAATAAAGCCCACCTCAGCACTGAATGATATGAGCCAAATGAATATCGCCCAGGTCGACTTGAACCTGCTGAAAACCTTCGAAGCCCTGCATGACGAATCCAGCGCGAGCCGCGCAGCGTTGCGCCTGGGTGTTACGCAATCGGCCATCAGCGCGGGCTTGCGCCGTTTGCGCGAGGTCTACGGCGACCCGTTGTTCGTGCGCACTGGCCGAGGCCTGGCGCCGACGCTGCGGGCCAACCAATTGAAGCCGGTGATCAGTGAGGCGCTGGAGCGCTGCCGGCAAAGCCTGGCCATGGTCAACCCGGACAATCCGCATTATCAGGGGCGCTCCGTGGTACTGGGGCTGTCCGACGACTTTGAAATTGCCTACGGCCGCCGCTTGATGCAGGAGATCGCCCGACGTTTACCGAAACTGCGTGTGATTTTTCGTCAGACCCACAGCCAGATCGTCGCTGACGCCCTGCTCGACCGCACACTCGACCTGGCAGTTACCGCCGGCGGGTTTGCGCAGAACCGCTTGAGTCGGCAGGTGTTGGCAGAAGGTGATTACCGCTGTCTGGTGGACCCCAACAGTCTCGCGCCGCAACAGGTGAGCATCAGCCTGGACGAGTTCGTCGCCCGCGAGCATGTGCTGGTGTCGTCCGGCGGGTTTATCGGCATCACCGATGAGGGGTTGGCAGCGCAAGGGCTGAGTCGCCAAGTGTGTGCGTCGACCAGCCACTTTGCCGCGCTGCCGTTTTTGCTCAAGGGCGGCCACGCGGTGGCAACCATTCCGGGGCATGCGGCACAGGCGATTGCCGAGATGACCGGCTTGCGCGTATTGCCCTGCCCGCTGGCACTGCCGCGTTACCCGGTGGAACTGGGCTGGCGCACCCAGGCCCAGTTGGATCCGATGCAGCTCAAAGTACGCGAAGCGATTGCCGCCAGCTTTACTTCGCCGCCGCCATCAACTTGTTGACTTCGCTGCGCACCATGCCGGAAAACTCCGGCGGCGACATGCCATCAAGCTCTGCGCGAACCCACTCGGCCCACTTGCCCTTGCGCTTGGCACGCTCGCCAAACAACCGCGCCGCTTCGCCCTTGGCCTTGCCCAGGTTGGTTTGCCACAGGTCGTAGAGGCGGGACTTTTCATCTTCCAGCTCGGCGCGTTCGGCGAGGGTCTTGTTGGCGAGATTGAAGCTCATGTTGAATTACCTGCTGCACAAATAGGCGACATCTTACACTGTAGGTCGAAATTTCCTGATTCAGATTTTGCTCAAGAGCACGCCACGGCAAAAAAACTGCAACTTTTGCCATCACGCGATACTCCATTGTTCACTGTCACATTCACTCGCAAGGAGTCACCCAATGGCCCGCAAAACTGCTGCCCAAGCCGTCGAAGACCAAATCAAGGATCAAGCCTTCAGCGAACTCACCGCGCTGATCGAAGAGTCGGACAAATTGCTCAAAAGCAGCGCTGCCCTGGTGGGCGAAGAAGGCGAAACCCTGCGCGAGCAGGTCGCAATCAAACTCAAGCAAGCCTTGGACTCGGTGTCCAGCGTGCGCGAGCGCAGCAAGCCGGTGGTGGATGCCACGGAGACCTACATCGGTGGCCACCCGTGGCAGACCGTGGCGATTTCCGCAGGCTTTGGCTTGGTAGTGGGCCTGTTGCTGGGTCGTCGTAACTGATCGAGCCCGATACGCATCAGGTTCGAGTAGCAGCTGTCGAGCCTTGGCGAGGCTGCGTGGCGGACGTATTGACACCCCGCGATCTGCGGGGCCGCCAACGCAGCCTGACAGCCTCTGCTCAGTCCATCACCAACGCCTGCAATTGCGCCAAGTCCTGAGCCTGTAGCTCAATTCCCGCCTCCAACGACCTCGCCCGTGTGCGATGACGTCGATCACCGGGCAACCGTCGCAACCCCGCCGCATGCATCTGCCGCACCAGTTCCTGGCTGCGCTCGGCAAAATTCTGCCCCGCGGTTTTGCTCGGGTCGATCACGATCAGCAACTGCCCGGTCCACGGCGTACGCGCCCCCGGATGATCAGCCCAATTGAATTCAAAGGAGAAGTTGCCGCCAGTCAACGCCGCCGCCAGCAGCTCGACCATCATCGACAATGCCGAGCCTTTGTGGCCGCCAAACGGTAGCAACGCGCCGCCTTCAAGCACGGCTTTAGGGTCGGTGGTGGGTTGGCCGAGGCTGTCGACGCCCATGCCCGGCGGTAAGCGCTCGCCTTTGCGCGCGGCGATCTGCACGTCGCCGTGGGCAATGGCGCTGGTGGCCAGGTCGAACACAATCGGGGCACCGTCGGCACGCGGCGCGGCAAAGGCGATGGGGTTGGTGCCGAACAACGGCCGGTCGGCGCCATGGGGCACCACGCAGGTCATGCTGTTGACCACACTCAGCGCCACCAAGCCCTCTTCGGCGAAGGGTTCGACGTCTGGCCACAGGGCCGCGAAGTGGTGGGAGTTATGGATCGCCATCAATGCGATGCCGGCACTGCGCGCCTTCTCGACCAGCAGCCCTCGCGCCGCCGCCAGGGCTGGCTGGGCAAACCCATTGCACGCATCGACGCGCACAAAGCCGGACGCCACGTCAGTGACCACAGGCACAGCCTTGCCGTTGACCCAACCGCTGGCCAGGGTGCTGAGGTAACCAGGGATGCGGAAGACCCCGTGGCTATGGGCGCCGTCTCGCTCGGCGCTGGCGCAATTGTGCGCCAGGATCGCTGCAACCTCGGGTGAGGTGCCGTGCTTGATAAACACCGCGTGCAACAACCCCACCAGGTCGTTGAACTCAATCAAGGCAGTGGCATGTTCAACTATCGGGGACTGGGCAGACATCTGTAGCTCCGATTTTATAATTGGAAGAGACAACAACAATCCAGACCGTCGATTAAACAACGCCTGCCGTGCCTGCTGTCAACGGCTGCTTGCGAACCCACCCAGTTATGTACCGCCAAGCACTCTGTGGCAGCCCCTACCTTGAGGGCTTACTACCCGCCACGTTGGAGACGCGTACCATGGCGCACATCACCCCGCCGTACTTTCTCGATGAATTCCTGCGTCCGGTAAGGCGCAAAACCCCCACGCAGCGTGAGCGCGCGCTGGGGCTTACCGTCAAGGACCTCGATTGGCTGTTCACGCTGTACGGCGCCAACGACGCTGCACGCCAGAACCCGGCCATGCACAGCTACCCGATGCGGGTGGAACGCTTGTTGCTCAACCCCACGGGGCAATCCGCCATTGCTCTGGCCGGCGCATTTATGATGAGCCCGACCCCTGACGATAACAAAGCCGTGCTCTACACCCCTTATGGCGGCCTGGAGCTGTTCGAGAGCCGCGCCTTCCTGCTCAGTGAATTGCAGGAGCGCCTCACGCAACCCGAGCAGCGCGTCGATTTGCTGCGGTTTCTGGCGATCAGCGAGCGTGATCTACTGCCGGTGACGGCACGCCCTGCCGTGACCGCTGAAGTCATCCTGGGCGCGGTGATGCACGACCAGGAGCAGGCCATCCTGGCCGCGCAACAGAAAAACGTCGCGTGGATGCTCGACGAGTTGCGCAAACTGCCCAACCTGCACAGCATGCTCGACACCTTGCTCGGCATCATGGCGCGGTCCTATTTTCCAGGTCTGAACCAGGCGGATACCCGGGTAAACTTCTTCAGCCTCGCCTCGGCCGGGGAGAACAGCCGCTGGGTCGCCTCAGACCCTCTGCGCGACGTGCTGTTGCGGTTCTATGTCAATCAAGCCTGGCCAACGGATCAAACCCACACGTTTTTCAACTCCAAGCATGACACCCGCGCTTTTACCCAGAAGCAACTGATCCAGGACCAGCAACGCTGGGACAGAGTGGTCGAACAAACCAGCGGTATTCTCGCGAAGTTACTCGGCAGCCTGCTGCAAACCTATTGGAACGAAGATATCAACGCGGGCAATTCACGCCTGAAGCTGTTTGCCGAGGTGATGAGTGAAAAATTTCGCGCCGACCTGCTGTTCAAGCACCAGGACGAGATCCTGTCCACTGAGGAAAGCCAATCGCTGCGAGCCGTGCTCCTCCCGAACCAGGCCGCCAGGACCGAATCTGCCCGCCACCTGCGCATAGAAAAGGTGCAGGTTCACGCGCCCTATCACCACTATGTCGAGCTGGCCAGTACGCTGATGATCAGCAACTCTCACGCGTATCTCTATACCCAAACCCGCGGCCTGCAGGTCCTCAAGGACCTCGACGATCTCAACGCCACGCTGCTGGCCATGCTCAAGGCCGCGGGGCATGAGGACGAACTGCTCAACTTCCTGTCGCTGGACGAACGCAGTCTGTTTATTGGCATGAACCAGATCCAGGTCACCGGACAGCCTATCGCCGGTAACGTATTCCAGGACATGCTCGACGGCATCGTCGCCAAGCAGCTAAGTAACCTGGAACATGCGCTGGGGCTCTATCGACGCAGCGCCAGCGACATTGACCTGGCGGCGCTGCTCGACCATGCACTGGATGTGCGCACCATGCTCGACAGTCGCTTGCTGGAGCAGGATGCCGGTGGGCGCTGGACGGTGCACCCCGTCAACCTGGGCAATGGCCGCCCCACCACCGTGCGGGCGGAGCAGGCCAAACGCAAACTGCAGACCTTGCTGTCCATCGAGGACGCAATGGCCTTGAAGCGCAAGCATTACATAACACTGAGCGAGCTTGCGGCCCACGCGCTGGAGGTCGTGTTGACCAAAAAGCACTTGGACCTCAAACCCGCCGAGGTCTACATCAACACCTACGCCACAGCGGCGCAGGAGCGTGAGTTACGATTGCCGCAGACCTCTACCAGTATGGTCGCGCACTTCATCAAACGCGTGGCACACAAAGCCTCCGCCCTAAAGAGTTCCCCCCACACCTGGTTCTACGGCCCCCGCCGCGAAGGCAGCGCCAACAAACTGAACAACCTGACGGTCGATAGCTTCAATGCTGTGATTGATCAGGCCATGAAGACGTTCACCCAGCACGACCTTCGCCAATTACCGCACCAGCTGCTGGAAAACAACCAGGCGCACCTTAGCTACGCGATGTTACAGGGCTTGAGCGGCGAGGCTGAACTGAGCCGGCTGTACAAGAGCTTGTCACCGGGCAATCTTGCCCTGCTGGCCAGCGTGCTCAACCCTGACAGTTTGCGCAGCCGCCAGCACCGCCATGGGCTGAACGGTTTTCTGCCGGATGCCTTTGGCCTGACCCTGAACCTGGGTGCCACTCTTCAGCCCCAACCCCTGGCCAATTGTTTTGTACTGACCGAACGTGGCGGCCTGGACCCCGTTCATTCCGGGGCCGCATTGCTGTGGACGCCGCGTTACGGTTTTGAGGCCTTTGCGTCGATCAGGGCCTTGCGCGATGCGCTGGAACAACGTTTGCAGGATCCTCTGAACCGTTTGTACCTGATAGAGAACCTGGCGGTGTCCAGGCGGCTACCCCATCAAACCTATCGGCTCGGGCCGCTGCAACGTATTGATGATCATGTGCTGAACAATCGCCAACAGACCTACAGTGATCTGGTACGGGACGAAATTGACCATCTGCTTTTGATGAATCTGGGCGCAAAACGCTTTCAGGAGTGTATGGACGCGCTGATCCGCCGAGCACCGCCGTCCAACCTCCCCAGGGCGATCAGCATGGCACGCGCTATGATCCGCCAGCAGGAATTGCCGGTCTGGCTGGGCCTCGCCCGGCCCGACGAGCAAATTCTGCAGGCCGAACTGCTCGAACAGTACCGCCTCGCCGCGCTGGACGAGCGCGACTACCTTCACAGCATCACGCCTATGCGCGAACACGCGGTGAGCAGCCTCTCGACTCTGTTGGCTACGCGGTTCCCAGGGCAATTGGTCAACCCTGACAACATACTGATCGCCGGCCGTATCGGCCTTGACGGCAACGCGCTGAGCCTGACGGACTTCGCCCTAAAGCACTTGCCTGAACTGCGCGCCGACGAAATCCGGCTACGATCGCGCACCGCAATGCCACTGCCCGACACACTCGATGGCAACGCCATAGAGCAATTGGTTCGACAGCTCGACCTGAAAAGCCATTTTCAACAACAGCTGACCACTCACCTCAAAGGCCAGAGCGAGGACACCCGCAAACGCCGGCACTTGTTCTGCCGGCAGCTGCCGTGGCAAATCCTGCAATACGCCCACCAACTGAAACTGGACGAGCGACTGTCCGCATCGGCCTGGAACTTCATCGCGCAAGTCTTTGATATGCCCGATGGCGTGGCACGCGCCGCCGTGAGGGGTGTGACGGCAATCATTCGCCCCCTGGAATTGATCGCCACCGCTGGCGCAGCAAAGGCCAAGGCGCTGGGCTGCTACCTGATCGGTCCTGAAGCCGGTGCTTCAGGTCCGTCGGTCCTGTATGCGCCTTGCAGCGCCACACATTTATTGAAGGAGTACGCCAATGAAGCCGCGCTCCTCAATGAGTTCACCAGCCCTGGAGCCCTGCAGGAGTGGGTCGTCGGCCAGTTGCAGGCGCCGCATCAAGCCACGTATCGCAATTTGCTGCGCCAACGCTGGGGCCGCAAGCCTTCGGACATCCATCTGGGCGCGTCCCCGATCACGGGCAACCTGCTTGAGCAACTGTTCAAAGACAACATCGAGCAGCTGTTGCAGATGCTCGATCGCCAGTTCACCCCGTCGGGCAAGACCCAGTGGGATGCGGTTACCAGCCTGCTGACCAAAGGGATCCACAACAGCCTGCAATTTCTGCCGGGTAAACTGGCCTACCCAATGGTGGTGTGGCGCAGCTACAAACTGTTCCTTGCCTCCGCAGAAAACCTGCAGCAGCACCGATGGCAAAACGCGCTCAGAACCTTTGTCGGCGGGGTGGCCGAGTTGGCCTCGTTGCGCAAGGGGCTGGATGCGCTCTTCCCGCCGGCCTCGCCTGCCCAGGAAAGCACCACCCTGGAGCAACGCCCCCCGGCGGCGACCAGCCTGGCCGAGCTGGGTCTGACGGCGCCGGGGCGTACACAACTGAACGCGTTTGAAGCGCGTGACGTAGCACTGGTTGACCTGGAAAAAAGCGCGCAGACCCACGTTTACACGGACAAAACCAACACCCGCCACTTCGTGCCGTTGGCGGGAAAAGTCTATCCGGTGAAAAAAGCCGGTGAGCACTGGTGCCTGAGCCAGGCCGAGCAACAGGGTCCCTACGTACAGTCCAATGCGCAGGGTGAGTGGACGCTGGACCTCGACCGCCACCACCCGCGCTACGGCAAAACCCTGAGTCGCTACTCATACAACTTTTTCAACCGCATGGCGGTACGAGAGGCCATCAATATTGAAGCAGTGGGCATACGGGCGATCGCTGCGTTATCCAGTTGGAAAGCGCAGTGCATTAATGAGGCGCTCAATGTCGCGACGTATTATGCCGTCACCGCCAAACGCAATCTCCTCCACTTCGCGACGCTGCGCGCTCCCGGCAGCCGGCTCGGGCGTTTTTTCAGTGAGTTGTTCGGCATTGTCACGCTGACGTCCGAACAGTTGCAGAGAGTCGAGCGGCGGGTCGACGAGGTACTTGATGAGTTGACTAACCACACGCTCATAGGCCCCGACTCCATGCGGTTTGTCAGCGGCACCCATCGCCTCGACCGCCATACCAACTTTGCCTTTGTACTGCCCGATGACGCGGACCACAAAATCTACCTGCTGGACCGTTTCTTCGACCCGCCCATGGACATCTACCAGAACCGCTTGACCACGCCGTTCAACCTCTCGGCCCATGCACGGGCAACCACGCTGATTCACGAGATAACCCACATCAAGTCCTTGACCGAAGACTTGGCTTACCTGGACAGCATGCGACCGTTCCCGGACCTGATAAACGTCAACATCAGCGGGTCCAGCGCCATGAAGACCGACTTGACCGACTTGCGTGAAAACGCGCTGTCCCTTTCGACCCCCATCTCGATGCTCTTTCGGACCTGGGACGCCTTTACCCAGGAGTGGCAGGACTTCAGCAGCGACAACAAGAAAAAAGTGCTGAGCAGCACCGGATGCAGAACCCTTGAAGATGCCCGCACAGTCTTCATGAGCAACAGCGACAAGCGCATAGACACCATCCTGGCCAACGCCGATTCCGTGACCTGCATGATCACTGAACTGGGGCGTGTACTGGATGAAGGCGCCTGAGCGGCGTGGGGGTCATACGAACATTTTCGGGCACGCCCAAACGAGAATGGCTTCCAATTGATGTGCAATCGCCATGATGGCTGTTCTCGCCGTCCACCCTGGGGGTTAGAATGTGGGAAATCAGGATGAGTTAATGAGCGAAAAGTCCCTTTCAGAAGCCGAATATGACGCCATCACCGAGGCCGCCGCGCATTGGTGCATGCGTCTGCACGCGGGTGATTGCACCCCGGCGGAGCGTCAGGCTTTTTCGCACTGGCACGATAGCCACCCGCTGCACGCGTTTGAATACGCGGCGATGCTGGAAATCTGGGACGTCGCCGACCACCTGCCTCGCACCGAACCTATCGCCTGCGTGGTGCCGTTCAAACCTCGCAGTCGACTGCGTACTTACGCCGTAGCCGCTGCGATCTGCCTGGGCGCACTGCCCCTGGCCGCGTTCACCGGTTGGGAAGCGGGTTGGCTGCCCAGCGCCTACGAACGTTTCGAAGCCAGCAATGGTTTACGCCAGGTGACGCTGGGAGACGGCAGCCAGGTGGAGTTGAACCTGGGCACCGATCTGGTCTACAGCAATTACAAAGACCAGCGTCGGGTCACGCTGAAAAAAGGCGAGGCATTTTTCAAGGTCACCCATGACAGCGCCCATCCGTTTATCGTGCGTGCTGGCGAAGGCCAGGTGCAGGTGACGGGCACCCAGTTCAACGTCTGGAAGTATGGCGATCAGGTGCGCGTGATGCTGCTCGAAGGCTCGGTACAGATTGCCAGCGACCAGCAGCACGGCAGCGTTCCCCTGACGCCGGGCATGCAGGCCAGCTATCAACACGGCGATGCCACGCCCCGGGTAACGACGATCAATCCAAACGACACCGCCCTGGCCTGGCGCCAGGGCAAGCTGATCCTCGACAACCTGGCCCTGGCCGATGCGTTGCCATTGATCAACCGCTACCTGAACAAACCGGTGATGCTGGCGGACGCCAGCACCGGGGCAATTCGTATCGGCGGCATCTACAACATCAATGAGGTTCACAACCTCATCCCGTCCCTGCCCAAGGTTTTGCCGGTCTACCTGACCCAGAACCAGGATGGCAACCCCGTGCTCAACTCCATCCCGCGTCAATCCCCCAAAGGCTGAGCCTTAGCCACCACTTGGCTTTTTCGCGCCTGCTGTGTCCATTTTTGAAACACACGCCTGCTCTGCATCGCCCGTACTGGGCGGATTCATCGATTTGTCATGTGCAGTGTTTCACCGCTGATACAGCTGGGTGAATCGTTTGTGGTACGGCCGCGCGCGCGTGCCTTGGCCGCAGGTGTATCAGCCCTGAAACAGCACTGACATCACTTTGCCCTCGAATAACTTCAACCCATTGAAAAACAACGCAATATAAAAAGCGGCACGGCTTCTGCTCTATCCCTTACAGCGCTGTTTAGGGTCAGCGCGAAGAATAAGGAATGCCGCCGTGATCACACTCACTCAAGGTTCGATGAACGTACTGCTGATCAGCTGTGTACTCAGCGTCGGCATCAGTGTTCCCAGCTTTGCAGGTGACGGCGTGATCGTGACAGGGCGCAACGTGCAGGCTCATATGTACGGCCGCGCCGCCTTCGGTAAAGACCCCTACCCCACCACCGCCAACGCCAATCCCAGCCGCGACATCATCAATGCCACTGGCGAGCTCAGTGATATGGATATCGGCGGGATCAGCAGCGGCTCCAGCATCGTCGGCGCTATCCCGACGAACAACACGCTGACTGGCCTGCATGCCACGCAAAACAGCATGTCCACCCTGGGGGCTGGCTCTGCCGCCGGCCACGGTGCGGGCAGCAGCATGGGTGGGCAGATCAGTGATTCGATCCAGCGCGGCATGGCGCCGCTGAACAACATCGGCAGCATGATGGGGGGCAAATAATGAACCGTTCCCTGCTCGTGCTCGCCCTGCTGGCCAGCGCCCCGGCCTTCGCCGACGACACCGCGGTGATCAACAACAGCGGCCAACACTACGAAGGCGTGGTGTCGATCAACCAGGCGGCGGGTAATCAGCAACAAATGTCCAACAGCCGCGCCATTGCGCTCGGTGGCCAGGCCACCAACGTCAACCTCCAGCGCCTGGACGGCAGCGTCGACCGGTCCCTGAATGCCAAAGCGGCGATCCAGGGCACCTCTTTCACCAGCGGCAACGGTGTACTGGGTATCAACCAGTCGGCCGGGGCCAATAACCAATCAATCAACGCCGTGCGGATCAGCATCAACCCTGGCCCGCAAAGCATCGATGACAGCGTCCTGTTGCAACAGAACACGACGCAGTTGACCGACTCAGGGCTCACCCCCACCACTGGCAGCCGCCAAGTCGCCACCAGCGACCAGGCCTTCACAGGCAGCCGAGGAGTGATTCAGGTGAACCAGAGTGCCGGGGTGGGGAACCGAGTGGCTAACACCCTAGGCATCACTATCAAGTAACTGCTTGGTAGCACTAGTCAGACCGTACCAACACTTAACCAACTAATTAGAAGCAAGGAGAAACACCATGAAACCTCAAATGGCTCTGAAACCAATGGTTTTCGCTCTCGCCGCACTCATGGCTGCTGCTGCTCAAGCAGGTGGTGGCTGGCACCCTGCGCCTCAACCAACCGGCGTGGTTGCCTCTGTCGTGACCGACGTGCAAAACAGCGCGGGCAACCGGTTTGACGACACCAACACCGAAAACAACGCTTCTGCCGATGGCTCGGTAAACAGCAACAGCGGTAATACCGGTGTTAACGTCCAGTCGGGCAGTGGTAACCAGGCAGACAACTCCGGCGCGATCTCC
Source organism: Pseudomonas sp. SR18 (assembly GCF_023701505.1). Classification (NCBI taxonomy): domain Bacteria; kingdom Pseudomonadati; phylum Pseudomonadota; class Gammaproteobacteria; order Pseudomonadales; family Pseudomonadaceae; genus Pseudomonas; species Pseudomonas sp. SR18. The sequence goes on from NZ_JAMQAU010000006.1 coordinate 113,071, forward strand.
AGTGCCAAAGGCGACTTTGCAACCGTATTCGCGGTCGTCGATGTGAATCAAAACAGCTTGCTGAACACCTACAGCAACAAAGGCACCCAAAACAACGCCTCTCTGGACAACTCGGTTAACGGTAACTCCGGCAACGTGGGTTACAACGGTCAGGCCGGTCAAGGCAACCAGGGTAAAAACAACCTGGCAATCACCACTGCTGACGGCAAAAACATCGCTGCAGCCGCCAACACCGAGCAAAACTCGCTCGGCAACAGCTACCTCAACACCGCTGCAACCAGCCACGGCTATGGCCATGGCGGCAAGGCCCAATACGTGTCCAACAACTCCAGCCTCGACAACTCGGTTAACCGCAACTCCGGCAACGTGGGTGTGAACCTGCAATCCGGTGCCGGCAACCAAGGCAGCAACAGCCTGTCGATCGGTCAAGGTTGCACTGTCTGCGCCAGCGGCGTGCGCTTCTGATCCAACGGGGCCTTGGCAACAAGGCCCCTTTTTTTATTCCAGTGTCCAACAGGTCAGTCGATCATGCGCCTCGCGACCCTCACCCTCCTGATGTTACTCACCGGCCCTGCGTGGGCAGGCACCATGGCTATCTCAGCCATGCCTGGCGGTGCAGTGATCTTCAAGAAGGTCGAGAGTATCCGCGAACGCCGCTTCGCCAACCTGGTGGAACAGAAAACCGATTTCAGCTGCGGTGCTGCGGCACTCGCCACCATCCTGCGCCAGGCCTATTGGCTGGACGTCGACGAAGATCACATCATCAAAGGCATGCTGGTCACTGCTGACCAGGACCTGGTGCGTACCCAGGGCTTTTCCATGCTGGACATGAAGCGCTACCTCGAAAGCATCGGCATGCGTGCCCGGGGCTACAAGATTGGGGCCGACACCTTGGTCACCGTCAAAATCCCTGTGGTGGTACTGCTGGAAATTCGCGGCTACAAGCACTTCGTGGTGATGCAGCGCGCCGACAAGAACTGGGTCTACATAGGCGACCCGGTACTGGGCCATAAACGCTACTCGCACGACGATTTCGTCAAGGGCTGGAATGGCATCGTGTTTGCCGTGCTGGGCGAGGGTTACGACAAGGCCAATGTCTTGCTCGACCCGCCTACCCCGCTGACCGCCAAGAACCAGTTGAATGAGTTCAGGCCCGTAGGCGATGCCGAGCTGATGGATTTCGGTTTTATCCAGAGCGACTTCTTCTAAGAAGCGCAATAAGGGGCAGGATGCTCCAGGAGCAGAAGATGAACACTTCCCGTTGGCTGACGGTCATGTGTCTGGCAGCCTCAATGCCCGCTTATGCTTCATCGGGGTTCAAACCCATCGAACTCAAGGATTCGGAAATGGCCGACCTGCGCGGCCGTTACGTGATGCCGGGGCGAATCATCAGCTTCGGCATTGTCATGAGCAGCACCTGGACCAACGCCGTGGGTGACACCATCACCGGCAAGGCCAACATGCAGGTCGACTCGTCGACCATCACCCCACAATTCTACGTACAGACCACCGGCTCGACCGGCAACGGTACCAACCCGAACACCGGTACTGGCACGGTCACAGGCGGCGCCGGCCTGGGCAGTGGCCAAGGCGTCACCCAGAGCGTGCGCACCGCGGGCGATGGCAACACCGCCTACAACAACGTGGGCATCACCGTCGAGAATGGCTTTGCACCTTCCAACATCGTGCAATCGGGGCAAGTGTTGGTTGCCGGTGGCACGGTGACCGGGGACAGCGCAGCAGGCCGGGTCAGTGTGTCGGCCAACAACGGCGGCCTGCAGATGGCGATCCAGGCCAACCATAACCAGGGCAACAGTGTGCAGCAGATCGGCAGCGGCACGGTGCTGCAAGGCACGGTTTTGACCGGCAACACCAACTTCGTCAACAACATGACCCAGCTCAATGTGGTGATGAACAACAACGGTTTGAACAACGGCGCGCTGAACTGCAATCTGGACCAACTCAAAGGCCTACGTACCCTCGGTTATTGAACTACGCTGACCCTCGTCACTTACGCATTGGAAAAGGACGGCTTACTTCATGCATCGATCGTTATCGCTCCGCGCGGTAGTCTGTTTAAGTACGCTCTTGCCTGCATCCGTTCTGTATGCCGCGCCAGATGCCGATATCGAAACGCTCAAACAGGAGCTTCTGGAACTCAAGCAGCGGTATGACGTTCAGCAAAAAGCCTTGGCGGTCCTGGAACAACGGGTACGCCAGGTCGAAGATCAGCCGGCGGCACCGGCGCCCAAACGCCTGGCCAAATCCCCGGCAGACTTTCAGAAAGCCAGCGGCGCCACCGTCGCAGGTACGGGCGCCGCAGCAGCGTCCGGCGGCGCGGGCGGCGGCGGCAGCTCCTATGGCCAGTCCCTCAAGGACGACTCGGCACCTGCGCAAAGTGTGAGCAACCTCTATAACGAAGCCAGCGGCTTTTTTGGCAATGGCAAGTTCAGCTTTGAAACCGGCATTACCTATGCCCGATATGACGCTCGCCAATTGACCCTTAACGGCTTCCTGGCGTTGGACTCGATTTTCCTCGGCAACATCAACCTGGACCGGATCAAGTCCGACAACTGGACCCTGGACCTGACCGGGCGCTACAACCTCGATAACCGCTGGCAGTTCGACGTGAACGTCCCCGTGGTGTACCGCGACTCCACCTACCAGTCAGCCGGCGCCGGCAACAACGGCACCGCGACCTCGGAAGCCTCGGTTACGCGCGACCCGACCATCGGCGACGTCAACTTCGGTGTGGCGTACAAATTCCTCGACGAAACCCCCAACCTGCCAGACGCCGTGGTGTCGGTGCGGGTCAAGGCGCCTACGGGTAAAGAGCCGTTTGGTATCAAGCTGGTCAATACACCCGGCAACGACAACCTGTTCGTGCCGGAAAGCCTGCCTACGGGCAACGGCGTCTGGTCGGTCACGCCGGGGATCTCGCTGGTCAAGACCTTCGACCCGGCGGTGTTGTTCGGCTCGCTGTCCTACACCCACAACTTCGAAGATTCGTTTGATGACATCAGCAGTGACGTCAACCAGAAGGTCGGCGGCAAGGTCAGCCTGGGCGACAGCTTCCAATTTGGCGTCGGCGTGGCCTTTGCCCTCAACGAGAAGATGAGTATGTCGTTCTCGGTGTCGGACCTGGTGCAACGCAAGAGTCGGCTCAAGCCCAATGGCGGGGACTGGCAGTCGGTGGTATCCAGTGATGCGAACGCAGGGTACTTCAACGTGGGGATGACGATTGCGGCGTCGGATAATTTGACCATCGTGCCGAACCTGGCGATTGGGATGACGGATGATGCGCCGGACTTTACGTTTAGCCTGAAGTTTCCGTATTACTTCTAGGGCATTTGAGGAATCTGTTGAGCCGCTCTTGATCTTGCTTTAGATCTTGATCTTGATCTTGATCTTAAGCGCCCCGTTAACCACGCTGGCCGGAATCCGATATTGATTTGGGGGGTAAACCGGCAGGGATGCCGGTTTAGCCGCCCTGCGCCATGGATGGCGCGTGGCGGCGGCCCCCCAAATCAATGTCGGATTACGGGCACACCGAGCCTGGGCGAGGTGCCGAGTGGTGGGGCAAGAGCCCTTTTGGTTACTTTTGGGGCTCTTTTCCAAAAGTGACCCGCCGTAAGGGCGGAACCCCAGGTCGCCGTTACCGCAGCAATGGATATGTACTCATAGCGGTTTTGTCGGAGTACATATCCGTTGCTGCGGTAACGGCCGCTATTGGTTCCGCTCTTACAGCGGGTCACTTTGGAAAAGCCCCAAAGTAACCAAAGGGCTCTTGCCCCAACACTCGGCACCTCGCCTAGGCTCGGTGTGCCCTCACTCCGGCTTGAATCCGTGGGCCGCCGCAATGGGCCATCCATGGCCCAGTGCGGCTAACCCGGCGTCCTGCCGGGTTACCCACGGATTCAAGCCTGCGTTCGGCCAGCGTGTTTGACGGGGCGCCTGAGATCAAGATCAAGAGCCAAATCAAGAGCCAAATCAAGAGCAAAGGCCTCAGCCAGAGCAGCGCCAGCGCCAGCGCAGCAGCGCAACAAAAAGGAAAAGCCCCGCAACGATAAGGGTCGTTGCGGGGCTTTTCGGTTTACCCGCCCTAGCGGATCTGGTGTTTGTGCAGCAACCGGTAGAACGTTGGCCGGGAAATTCCCAGGACGCGGGCCGCGACGCTCAGGTTGTCGCTGTGCCGGTTGAGCACATCGCACAGCGCCTGGCGTTCGGCGCGGTGCTTGTAGTCTTCCAGTGTAGACAGGGGTGGCGAAATTGCCTGTTCGCTGATCAATCCCAGATCAACGGCTTCGATCTGCCGCCCTTCGGCGAGTACCAGGCCACGGCGCACGCGGTTGGCCAATTCACGCACGTTGCCAGGCCACGGGTGCTTGCCCATGGCGACCAGCGCGTCTTCGCTGAAACTGCGTGGGCGACGGCCGGTTTCCTGGCTGTAAAAGCGCGCGAAGTGGTTGGCGAGCATCGCGACGTCGCCATGGCGCTCGCGCAGCGGCGCGGTGATGACTTGCAACACGTTGAGTCGGTAGTACAAGTCTTCACGGAAGCGGCCCTGGGCCACGGCGGCCTCAAGGTCGACGTGGGTCGCGGCCAACACCCGCACGTCCACGGGGATGGGTTGGCTGCCGCCGACGCGCTCGACCTGTTTTTCCTGGAGAAACCGCAGCAGGTTGGCTTGCAGTTCCATGGGTAGATCGCCGATTTCATCAAGGAACAAGGTGCCGCCGTTCGCCGCTTCGATGCGACCGACCTTGCGCTGATGGGCGCCGGTGAACGCGCCTTTTTCATGGCCGAACAATTCGGATTGGATCAGGTGTTCCGGGATCGCGCCGCAGTTGATCGCGACAAAGGGCTTGGCATGGCGCTGGGACTGGCGATGCAGGGTCTTGGCCACCAGTTCCTTGCCGGTGCCACTGTCGCCCCGGATCAATACCGGGGATTCGGTGGGCGCCAGTTTGGACAGGAGTTTGCGCAACTCACGAATCGGTCGGCTGTCACCGAGCAGTTCATGCCCCTCATCCACCGGGGTGTTGCCCTTGCCGCGCAAGCGCGCCATGCCGAATGCACGCCCCAAGGTGACTTGGACCCGAGACACGTCAAACGGCAAGGTATGAAAGTCAAAAAACCATTCACAGACAAAATCACCGACATTCTGCAAGCGCAGGACGTCCTGGCTAAGCACTGCGATCCACTCGGTGCCGCTGCGGCTAATCAGCTCCTTGACCGCTTCCGGACGTTCCAGGTGATAGGGCTGCAAGCGCAGCAAACCCACGTCACAAGACCGGTCGCCTACCGCCTCCAACGCACAGCTGTCCACCTCCCAACCGGCGGTGCGCAAACCGGGCAATAGCCCATGGCAGTCATCACACGGATCGACCACGAGCAAGCGGCGTTGCGCAGGTGTAACAACCATGACTATTCCTTGGCGTCAAAATTGTTGGTTAGTGGCGACAAAGTTATTTATAAACAATAGCTTGTGACGTCCAGCGCTAACACTAGCAAAATCTTGACACAGGCCTTGTACCGTTTCGCTATAAGTGCGAGCAAAAAGCCAGCATCTGCGGGTTTCGGCAAAAAAGTTATGTAACGCTAAAACCTTCATTCAGCTTTCAAAACAGCTGCTTACATGACGTTAATCAGGAAAGGTTGAAATTTGTTGCTCTAACATGTGACCCGTACCCCGTCATCGTGCATCAGTACAAGTAACCCGCCGCACGGTCAGCCCAACCGCCGGTACTCACTTGAATGGGCATTTAGAGAGAGACCCACATGAACGCCCCGCTCCGCATCAACGAAGCTCTTTTGATCGCAGACCGTGCTTTCCAGCCATTTCAGTGCGTGGCCTGGCACGATGGCAATGGCGCCCTGAGCCTGAGCGTCGTCGACCGTACCAATACCCGTATCGGCAGCAAACAATTGTCGTCGAACACCTACAGCGACCCGGAGCAATTGGAAGACTTGCTGTTGCAGGCCCGCGCCGAACTCGACAAAGATGGCTACCAGTTGCAGTCGTGGGCCATGCCGAAGTAAGTCGCTACGCCAACTTCCGATCACTGCAAAACACTGATCGGAAGTTGGCTGATTTAAGTTAAGACACTTTTATTGCGCAGCGAGAATAAACCGCTCGATTGCCTCTGCAGCGCCGTCATCGATATTACTGCCGGTGACCACATTGGCCTGGCGCTTGACGGTTTCTTCCGCCTGCCCCATGGCAATCGATAGTCCGGCCACATGAAACATCGCCGGGTCATTACCCCCATCACCGATGGCCGCCGTCTGCTCCAGCGGCACCCCAAGGTGCGCCGCCAGGGTCTTCAAGGCCTCACCTTTATTGGCCAGCATGGCCGTCACATCCAGATAAATCGGTTGCGAACGCGATACTTGCGCCAGGCCTTGCACCTTGGGCTGTAAACGCGCTTCCAGTTCCACCAGTAACTGTGTGTTGTTACTCGCGGCGACGATCTTGTCGATCCGATCCAAATAAGGCTCGAAACTCTCCACCTCTACCGGCCCATACCCCAGGCCACGGGTTTCTCGCGGTTCCACCGGTCCCGCCAGGCCGCGCCGCAGCCAGTCACCGTCGGCAAATACCCACGCTTCCACGTCCGGCTCGGCCGAGAACATCGCCAAGGTCACCAGCGCCGCCTCGGCCGGCAGGTGGTGGGCAACCAGAATGCTGCCATCCGGGTTGATCAAGGTGCCGCCATTAAAACCGGCCACCGGCACATCGATCCCGAAGGTCTCGATCAGGTGCAGCATGGCTTTGGGTGGTCGACCGCTGGCCAGGCTGAAAAACACCCCGGCCTCGCGCAACGCACTGACCGCATCAAACGTGCGCTGGCTAAGACTGTGATCCGGGTGCAGCAACGTGCCGTCCACGTCGCTGAGGATAAAACGGATGGAATGAATCGCCGCATCACTCATCCGAGGCTATGCCACGTACGACCATCGCGGGCCAGCAACGCATCTGCCGCCGCAGGACCATCCTCACCGGCCTTGTAAGCCTGGATCCCATCATCTTCCTTCCACGCATCGAGGAATGGCTGTACCGCACGCCAGCCGTTCTCGATATTGTCGGCCCGCTGGAACAAGGTCTGATCACCCGTCATGCAGTCGTAGATCAGGGTTTCGTACCCGGTCGACGGCTGCATCGCGAAGAAGTCCTTGTAGGCAAAACCCAATTGGATATTGGCCATATCCAAGGTCGGCCCAGGCTTTTTCGCCAGCAGGTCGAACCACATGCCTTCATTGGGCTGGATCTGGATTTTCAGGTAGGTGGGCTTGAGTTCATCGACCTCGGTGTCGCGAAACTGCGCATACGGCGCCGGTTTGAAGCAGATCACGATTTCTGTGTCACGCACGCTCATGCGCTTGCCGGTTCGCAGATAGAACGGCACGCCGACCCAGCGCCAGTTGTCGATCATCACTTTGAGGGCAACGAACGTCTCGGTGCTGCTGTCGGGCGCGACGTTGGCTTCTTCGCGGTAGCCCGGCATCTGCTTGCCGCCGATTTCGCCCGCTGTGTACTGCCCGCGCACCGAGTTGGCCCGTGCATCTTCCAGGGACCACGGCCGTACCGCACCGATCACCTTGGCCTTTTCACCGCGCACCGCGTCGGCGCCAAAGGCCGCTGGCGGCTCCATGGCCACCATCGCCAGCAGCTGGAACAGGTGGTTGGGCACCATGTCGCGCAGGGTGCCGGTTTTTTCGAAGAAGTTGCCTCGGGTTTCCACGCCAACGGTTTCGGCGGCGGTGATTTGTACATGATCAATGTAATGGTTGTTCCAGAACGCCTCGAACAGCACATTGGAAAAACGGCTGATCAAGATGTTCTGTACGGTTTCCTTACCCAGATAATGGTCGATGCGGTAGATCTGCTTCTCGCTCATCACCTTGAGCAGGCTGGCGTTCAGTGCTTCGGCGGTGGCGAGGTCGGAGCCAAACGGCTTTTCGATCACCACACGTCGGAAGCTGTCGTCAGTCTCCGTCAACAATCCGGCACTGCCCAGGCGCTGCACCACTTCACTGAAGAAGCGCGGCGCGGTGGCCAGGTAGAACACCGCATTGCCGGTGCCGCTGTCGGCGATCTTCTTGCCGATGTCGGCGTAGGTGCTGTCGTCGAGGAAATCACCCTCGACGTAGCTGATACCTTTGGCCAACTGCGCCCACAAGTCCGGGTCCAACGCATTGTCCGCATTGCCCTTGACCTTGCTTGCGGCCTCGGTGCGAATGAAATCCTCCAGCTTCTTGGCGAAGTCGGCATCGCTGATAGCGTTGTGATCAACACCCACGATGCGCAAGCCATCACCCAGCAGGCCATCACGACTGAGGTTGTACAGCGCCGGCATGAGCAGGCGCTTGACCAGGTCGCCATGGGCGCCAAACAGAAACAAGGTGGTCGGTGGAGCGGGTTCGGCCTTGGGTTTCTTGCCGTTAGCGGTCATTTTTTGGAAGTCTCCACGTGACCACCAAAGCCGAAGCGCATGGCAGACAGCATCTTGTCACCGTAAGTGCTCTGCTGGCGCGAACGGAACCGCGCAAACAACGAGGTGGACAGCACCGGTACCGGCACGGCTTGTTCCATGGCGGCTTCGATGGTCCAGCGGCCTTCGCCGCTGTCGGCAACGGAACCGGAGTAGCCGTCGAGTTTCGGGTCGGTGGCCAGAGCGTCGGCGGTCAGGTCGAGCAGCCAGGACGAGACCACACTGCCACGGCGCCAGACTTCGGCGATATCGGCCACGTTGAGGTCGAAACGCTGGTCTTCGGGCAGGTTGTCCGAGTTTTTGGTCTTGAGGATGTCAAAACCTTCGGCGAAGGCCTGCATCATCCCGTACTCGATGCCGTTGTGGATCATCTTGACGAAATGCCCGGAACCCGCTGGGCCGGCGTGGATGTAACCCTGCTCGGCGCGCTTGTCGGCACTGGCGGAACGGTCCTTGGTGCGCGGGATGCTGCCCAGGCCCGGCGCCAGGGCGGCGAAGATCGGGTCGAGGCGCTGTACGGTTTCGGTGTCGCCACCGATCATCATGCAGTAGCCGCGCTCCAGGCCCCAGACGCCGCCGGAGGTGCCGACGTCAACGTAGTGCAGGCCCTTTTGCGCCAGTGCCTTGCCGCGACGAACGTCATCCTTATAGTTGGTGTTGCCGCCATCAATGATCACGTCACCGTCTTCGAGCAGCTCACTGAGTTCATTGATGGTGTTTTCAGTGGGGTCGCCTGCCGGCAACATCACCCACACGGCGCGAGGCTTTTGCAGCCCGGCAACCAGGGCTTTCAAGTCGGCGACGCCCGTGGCGCCCTCCTCGCTCAAGCCTTTGACAAATGCTTCGTTACGGTCGAAAACAACGGTGGAATGCCCATTGAGCATCAGGCGCCGTGCAATATTCCCGCCCATGCGGCCTAGTCCGATAATCCCCAGTTGCATGTGCTGATGCTCCTAACTACTAAATAAATGTGTGACATAGTTTATAGCGCAATGAGGCTAATGAGGGTTAGTCAGGGGCAGATCCATGTAGTTTCATGAGAAAAAGTTGCCATCGTTTCACCATCACGCCAGCAAAAGTCACACGACCGCCAAAAATAAAAAAGTTCCATTGCGCTGAAAAAGAATTCAGAATTGCTTCCGACTGATGCCGAGAACCTCGACTCAAGCGTTCTGGCACACCGCGACACACCGGCTATTTGCGAGGTAAGCAATGAGCACTGCACAGATGACCCGTCCTCCCCAGACCCTCTACGTCACGCTCCGTCGCGATGAACTGCGCCAGTTGAAAGACGAACGCGACCAGTTGCAGCACGAGGTCATGCGCCTGCGTGCTCATATCATTCAAGCCCAACTGGACCAGCCTTCCGGCGCGCAACCTGCGCTCTGCTGAGCCCCGTCATCACTTTGTAAGATAACGGCTACAAAAATCTCACAAAGTTTTCACACGCACCTCCCGATACTCCCGCCCCCAAGGGCCATCCCATGCAAGGGTGGCCTCCGTTGCGCGCAGCCCTGCGCGCGACTGAAAAATTACCGGGTTGGAGCGCTGGATGGCACTGTTCGAACGCAGCACTAAGTCTGCGAAAGGCTTTGATTGGGCCGGTCTTGGCTGGTTATTCCTGTTTTTCTGGTACTTCTCCGGTATCACCCAGCTGCTGATTCAACTCAGCGGCACGTCCGGCTTCAGTGGTTTTCGCCAAGCGTTCTTCATGAGCGCACTGTGGCTTGCCCCCCTGCTCGTTTTCCCCCGCCGTACGCGCTTGCTTGCCGCCCTGATCGGCGTGGTGCTGTGGGCCTGCTCCATGGCCAGCCTGGGCTATTTCTTCATTTACCAGCAGGAATTCTCCCAAAGCGTCATCTTCATCATGTTCGAATCGAACATCTCTGAAGCGGGCGAGTACGCCACCCAGTACTTCGCCTGGTGGATCGTGCTGGCCTTTATTGCCCATACCGCCGTGGCGATTTTCCTGTGGACCCGAGTGCGCCCCGTGTACCTGCCACGCGGCCAGGCCCTGGTGGCGGCAACTGCGATCCTGGTGGCCATTATCGGTTACCCGCTGGTCAAACAGATCGCCCGCAGCGACACGATGGACGACGCCATCGACCGCTTCGAATCGCGCATCGAGCCTGCCGTGCCTTGGCAGATGATCGTTGCCTATCGGCGCTACACCGAACAACTCGACAACATGCAAGGCATGCTCGACAGCGCCAGCCAGATCCCGCCCCTGACCAATCTCAAGGACACCATGGCCGGCCAGCCCTCGACCCTGGTGCTGGTCATCGGCGAGTCCACCAACCGCCAGCGCATGAGTCTTTATGGCTACCCGCGCAACACCACGCCGGAACTGGACAAGCTGCGCGACCAATTGGCCGTGTTCGACAACGTCATCACCCCGCGCCCCTATACCATCGAAGCGCTGCAACAGGTGCTGACGTTTGCCGACGAGGAGAGCCCGGACCTGTACCTGAAAACGCCGTCGATTGTCAGCGTGATGAAACAAGCCGGCTACAAGACCTACTGGATCACCAACCAGCAGACCATGACCAAGCGCAACACAATGCTCACGACCTTTTCCGAGCAGGCCGACGAACAGGTCTACCTGAACAACAACCGTAACCAGAACGCCCGCCAGTACGACGGCGACGTCCTTGCGCCCTTCTCCAAGGCCCTGGCCGATCCGGCCGAACGCAAGTTCATCGTGGTGCACCTGCTTGGCACCCACATGAGCTACCAGTACCGCTACCCGCCGACCTTCGACACGTTCACTGATCGCCAAGGCGTGCCGGCGGGTATCAGCGATGATCAATTGCCCACCTACAACAGCTACGACAATGCGGTGCTGTACAACGACTTCGTGGTGTCGAGCCTGATCAAGGATTACGCCAAGACCGATCCAAACGGTTTCCTGCTGTACCTGTCGGACCACGGCGAAGACGTATTCGACTCCGCGGGCCACGCCACGCTGGGACGTAACGAAGGCAAACCGACTGCGCCGATGTACACCATTCCCTTCATGGCCTACGCCTCGCCAAAATGGCGCGAAACCCACGACTGGAGTTTCGCAAGCGACCTGCAACGCCCGTACACCAGCTCACAGCTGATTCACACCTGGGCCGACCTGGCCGGGCTGAGCTTCAATGAACTGGACCGCAGCAAAAGCCTGGTGAGCGACAGCTTCAAACCGCGCCCACAGCTGATCGGCAATCCGTATATGCGCCAGCAGAAAGCCTTGATCGACTTCAGCCTGATCAAGCCGAAGAAGGTTGACCCGACCGATGTGGTGCTTCAGGAAGCGCCGGGCTTGTAACAGAAAGATAACAATCATTCTCGTTTAAGCCTAAAGTTCCTCCCCTCCTTTCGTCTTTGAGCCAAGGCCTTCCCTTTCCGGGTGGCCGCAAAGACGACAAGGAGTCTTCCGCGATGTTCGCGCCCTTTACCCGTTCCCTGACCTTCACGCTTGGCCTGTGCAGCGCCGCATTGAGTCCGGAGCTGCTGGCTGAAACAGCCCCCGAACAGACCCCGCTCGAACTCGGCGCCACCCGGGTCACTGCCGATGGCCTCGGCGCCACCACCGAACACACCGGGGCCTACACCACCGGTTCGATGAGCACCGCCACCCGCCTCAACCTGTCCGTCAAGGAAACCCCGCAATCGATCTCGGTGATCACGCGCCAGCAGATGGATGATTTCAATCTCAATACCTTGACCGACGTGCTGCGCCAGACCACCGGTATCAACGTGCAGCACAATGACTCTGACCGTGTGTCCTATTCGGCCCGGGGTTATGGCATCACCAATTATCAGGTTGACGGGATGCTCAACACCTTCGGTTACATGAAGTCTGACGCCGACACCATCATCTACGACCATATCGAGGTCGTGCGCGGCGCTACGGGCTTGACCACAGGTGCCGGCGACCCTTCGGCCACCATCAATATGGTGCGCAAACGCCCCACCGCCCAATGGCAGGCGAAAACCGGCATCAGCGCAGGTAGCCATGACAACTACTACAGCTACGTGGACGTGGGCGGCCCGCTGGCGTTCGACGGCAAGTTGCGCGGGCGCACGGTGCTGGCTTACCGCGACAGCCAATCCTTCCGTGACAACTATGGTCTGCAGCGGGCGGTCGGCTACGGCATTCTTGAAGGCGATCTGTCAGACGACACCGTGCTGGCCGTAGGTTTCGATTACCAGAACAAACAAGTCCAGGGCACTTCCTGGGGCACCGTGCCCTATTGGAACAGCCAGGGCGGCAAGGCCGGGCTGTCGCGCTCCACCAATATGGCGGCGCACTGGAGTTCCTGGCCGCTGACGGACAAGACTACCTTCGCCACCCTTGACCATCGCCTGGGCGGCGATTGGCATATCAAGGCCGCCTACACCCATCGCCAGAGCGACACAGATGGCAAGGTCTACTACGGCGGCTCAGGCTTCCCCAACGACGACCGCAGCGGCATGGCCGCCTGGGCGAGCCACATGCGCGGCACTTCGCGCATGGAGGCCATCGACCTCAACCTGGCCGGCAGCTATCAATTACTGGGCCGCGAACACGCGCTGATGATGGGCTATGGCGAGGCCGCGCAACGCGATAGTTCGCCGTTTATGCGCGACAACATCCCCGCTGGTTACTACAGCATTGAAGACTGGAAATACATGGGTGCGATCGCCAAGTTCGGCGACACCGTCACCGACCTCAAAGGCGAACACAGCAGCAAGCAACAGAAGGCCGGCTACCTGGCCACGCGACTGAGCCTCACCGACCGCCTGCATGCGGTGCTGGGCAGCCGCTATGGCAGTTGGGAACTGAAAAGCGCCGCTCCTGAATACGATGACAACGACCAACTGACCGCCGCCGGCAAAACCAGTCAGACCCACAATGACATGTGGACTCCCTACGCCGGGCTGCTGTACGACATCTCGCCGGAGTACACCGTCTACGCCAGCTATACCGATATTTTCAAACCCCAAAGCCTCAAGGACGCCAACAAGAAATACCTTGAGCCGGTGGTGGGCAGCAACTATGAGGTCGGCATCAAGGGCAGCGTGCTGCAAGAGCGCCTGAACCTGGCGGCAGCGTATTTCTGGAGCACCCAGGACAACGTTGCCGAGCGCGACTACACCGTCCCACGCAACCCAGCGACCGGCGAGGAGTACTACAAGTCAGGCGGCAAAGGCAACAAGGTGAACGGCTTCGAACTGGAAGCGTCCGGGGAAGTCATGCCCGACTGGAACCTCACGGCCGGCTACACCTACACCCATTCAGTGAACGGCTCTGGCAAACGCAACAACACCGGGCAACCGCTGAACCTGCTGAAGGTGTCCAGCGCTTACCGGATGCCGGGCGCATGGCGCAACCTGACCGTGGGCGGCGCAGTGAACTGGCAGAGCGATATCTACGACTTCAGCAATCGACCGACCGGTGAGCGCGACAGCGACGGCGACATGATCACCACCCGGGCAAAAATTACGCAGCAGGCCTACACCGTGGTCAACCTGATGTCCCGCTATCAGTTCGACGACCACGTTTCAGCGTCGCTTAACGTCAACAATTTGTTTGATAAAAAATATTACGAGCGTGTCGGCTTCTATAACGGCGTGTACTGGGGTGATCCACGCTCCATTACCCTCGCGCTGGACTGGAAACTTTAAAGCCCACCATCCGAAGTTAACCAAATCGTTAACTTCGGATATTGCTCGGGTTAATTCCCACTTAATAAGATCACTCCACAATCGCCCCAAGAATCTGCTCAAGGACAGAACGGATAAAACGATCACACTTAATGAGAATACCCCGATGAAACTCTCGACCTTGATGCTTGCCAGCCTGATGACCCTGGCCTCCGCCGCCGCGTTTGCAGAGGATGGCTCCGAGCGGATGAAGGAGTACTACAACAACTTCACCTTCACCCAGGAGAGCGTTCACGGCACAAATGAACAGACCGCTTCCGCCGACGGCAAGACGTCAAAGACCAGCACCACCGATCAGGAACAACCGAAGAGTTAATTAATGTTTAGTTAATCCGCAACACCCATGGCCATTCCGCTCCATTGGCCAATGGTTTATTGGGCGCCATTTAATGGCGCCCTTTTTTTGCCTGTTATTTATTGAAGCGGTTTGTTCCAGAACAACATGCGGCCATGGGCTTCATCAAACTTCGAATCATCAAAACCGAACTTTCGATACGCTGACTGGGCGACAGCATTACCCTCAAGCACCTCAAGCGTGATTTTGCAGCAGCCACGCTGGCGGGCAATTTCCTCGACCTTCTGCAGCATTTTCTGACTCAGGCCCAGGCCGCGAAAATCATTCATCACCGCCACGTCATGAATATTGACCAGTGGCCGGCAGGCAAAGGTGGAGAACCCCTCAAAACAATTCACCAGCCCTGCCGGCACACCGCCGACAAACGCGAGAACACTGAAGGCGTGCGGGCGTTTTGCCAGTTCTGCCGGCAGTTGCTCCAACAGGTCAGCGGGCAGGCCATGGCCACCGCCCATCGGGTCTTCGGCGTAGTGGTTCAGCACGTGGCCTATGGCTTCAGCGTGCACGGGGTTGGTGTAGCTGGCTTGCAGCACCAGGATATCTGGGGTTTCCATTGCCTTCCTCGATCACGACAACAAGGGAACCGGCTCCCTTTGAGGGGCACGATTGTAAGCGCGGAGTCGGCGGTAGATGAAGGAGATTAACTACAAATATCTGCCTGAAGTGCGCACGGTATGCGCGGGAAACAGCGCCAGGCAAGCCTTGCCGGGTCTTACAACGCCGCGCCGAAACGTTCCAGCTGCATTTCCTGCAGGCGACTGAGGGTACGGCGGAAGGGAAACGCCAGGTAGCCCTCGGTATAGAGGCGCTCCAGCGGCACGCGTGCCTCAATGAACAGGGGCACCTTGCGGTCGTAGCACTCGTCCACCAGGGCGATAAACCGGCGTACGCTGTCATCATGCACGGACAACTGCGGCAATTCGCGATCACCCGCCACTACCCGCTCCGCGCCGTCTTCGGTGCCTCGGGCGATCCGGCCAGGGCGCTGCTGCGCACTCAGGTCAGGCACGTCGCCGAGCAAGATTGCCTTGAAGCGATCACACAGCAGCATGAAGTCCATCGCGGCCAAGGGTTGCTCGCACAGGTCGGCATAACGACACCACAGCACGCTGTCACTGGAGCGCACCGTCACGATGCTGCGGTGGCCGACCACGACCGGCTCGTGGCTCACCCTCTGCCCCTGCGCCAGTTGCCCGAACACATTCGCCAGCGCCTCGGGTTGATTGACCCAATAGCGCTGCAGGCCGACACCCGGATGCAGGCGGTGGTCCTCAACGCCGTCGACCGCTACGACCCGCATATGTTGCTTGATGGCTGCGATACCCGGCAAAAACCGGTCGCGGTTGAAACCCTCGGCATACAGGAGGTCGGGCGGCTGATTGGAGGTGCAGACCATCACCACACCCTCCTCGAACATCACCTGGAACAACCGACCCAGGATGATCGCGTCGCCAATGTCATTGACGAACAACTCGTCAAAGCACAGCACACGCACTGCCTGGCTCAGTTCCCGCGCCAGGGCCTGCAAAGGATCGGCGGTGCCCGTCAGCTGGAATGAGCGCTGATGCACCCAACCCATGAAGTGATGAAAGTGCTGCCGCCGCGCCGGCACCCGCAGGCTCTGGTAGAACTGGTCCATCAGCCAGGTCTTGCCGCGCCCGACGGGCCCCCACAGGTACACGCCGTTGATCGGCGAGCGGCCTTGGTGCAGGGCGTCATGACAGGCTTGCAGGGCATCCACCGCCCGGCGCTGGGCGTCGTCGGCGACGAAGCCATGTTGGGCGATGGCGTGTTGATAGGCAGCGAGGGGCGAGTCGAAAGTCATGCCCGCGATTATGACCTACAGCGAGATATCCAGCCGTGAAATCTTGCCCTGCTCGTTAAGGCGGAAGGTGTAGCGCAACTCCAGCGGGCTGCCGGGGAAATTGCCGGAGACCACGTTGCTCACCAGCACTTTACCGGTGCGGTGTTGCACATTCAGCACCTCGACCCGCGGCTGGTAACGCCGTGCAGTGTCCTCCATCCAGCGCGCAATCGCGGCGGGGCCGACCTGGTGCTCGCCCTCATCGAACACATTCGCATCGTCGGCGAACCACTGGGCAACCGCTGAGGTGTCGCGGGTATTGGTCGCCGCAATATAGGCCTGGATGGCCGGGGCCAACTGAGACTGGGGCATGATACAGCTCCTTTTTTGGTGATTTATGGCGCCATGCTAAGCCAGGGCTGTGTCAGCTTTTGTCAGGAGTGAACGGTGCAGACTCATTCTGCTCCATCAGCGTACGCCAGGCCCTCAGCCAATCACTGCGCCGCCCCGGATACCTTTCACCTTGGGCTTGAGCGCTCGCCACACGGTCGGTACGAAAGGTGCGGTAAGCGCCGCGCAATTCACACCAAGCCACAATCACGCGTGCTTCATTGAGAAAACCCAGGGCCAGCGGCCAGACCAGCCGCTGGCTCTGGGTCTGGCTGGCATCGGCGTAGTCGATATGCAGCTTGGCCTGGTTGCGGATAGCCTCACGAAACACGTTCAGGGGCACGCGGTTTTCCGGGTAGCCGAAGCCTGGCGGTCCAGGCAGCAGCGTCGGGTTGCGCAAGGCTTCCTGGGCGGCGGGGTCGAGCACATCGGCAATCTTGGCCAGCGCATTGGCTGCCGCCCGACTCAACACCTCATCCCCACGCTGATCCACATAACGCAAGCCCAGCACCACCGCCTCCGTCTCCTCGGCGTTGAGCATCAAGGGCGGTAGAAACAGCCCGCTGCGCAGCACATACCCGACACCGGCCTCACCGAAGATGGGGGCGCCAAGGGCCGTCAACTCGGCGATATCGCGGTACAACGTGCGTTCGGACACTTCCAACTGCGCCGCCAGCACAGCAGCGGTCACCGGACGTTTCTTGCCCCGCAGGGCCTGCAACAAGGTCAGTAGACGAGTGGTACGCGACACATTGATCCCGCCGAAAAAGGAAAAGTGCCGCAGCTTAGCAGAGCCTACTGTCAGTAAATGTCAGCAGGAAAAGGACTGATCAGATGAGTACCAATCAGTTGAGGAAGGACACGTGTGGCGAGGAAGCTTGCCCCCTCGCCACAGGTTGTTCATTGCCTGTTATGCAAGGCTCTTGCTGACCACCTCAAACACATCGCTCGACAGCTCGCCCGAGCCACGAATGCGCTCCAGCTCGGCCTTCATCAGCGCCTGCCGCGCGCTGTCGTATTTGCGCCAGCGGGTCAACGGCGCCAATTGGCGCGACGCGATCTGCGGGTTGAAGCCATTCAGCTGGATCACCAGGTCCGCCAGGAAGCGGTAGCCGGAGCCATCCGCCGCATGGAAGTTGATCAGGTTCTGCCCAGCGAAGGCGCCGATCAGGGCACGCACCTTGTTGGGGTTCTTGAGCGTAAATGCGGGGTGCTCCATCAACGCCTGCACCCGCGCCAGCCCGCCCGGCAGGGTGCTGCCGGCCTGCACGCTGAACCACTGATCCATGACCAACGGGTTGTCCTTGAAGTTCTCGGCAAACACCGCCAACGCCTGGGCTTTTTCCGCCTCGAACGGCGAGTTCACCAGCACTGCCAGCGCGGTCAGGCGCTCGGTCATGTTGTCGCTGCTGTCGAACTGCTCCAGGGTCGCCGCCAACACCTCAGGCTTGCCGCTGAGCATCAGGTACGACAACGCGATGTTCTGCAAGGCGCGCCGGGCAAAGTGCTCGGCCGCGGCCACATAAGGGGTTTGCTTGGACAGCTCGCGATTGGCCTGATAACGCAACCACAGCCCTTCGAACAAATGTTCGGCCAGTTGCTTGCGCGCAAATTCGCGGGCGGCGTGGATTGCATCCACATCGGCCACTTCGCTGATTTCCGTCAGGTAGGCTTCGCCCGGCAACGAGAGCATCTCCGCGACCATGGCCTGGTCCAGGCTTTCGTCGCTCAGTACCGTGCGCAGCGCGTCGATCAGGCGCTGATCCATCTTCAACGCCTGGCCCGCCTGATGCTGGCCAATCAGTTCCTGCAACACCTGCACCGACAGTTGCTGGCCGGCATCCCAGCGGTTGAAGCCGTCGCTGTCGTGCTGCATCAGGAACATCAGCTGATCGCGGTTGTACGGGAAGCTCAGTTTCACCGGCGCCGAGAAGCCGCGCAGCAGCGATGGCAGCGGCTGTTCTGCGATGTCGACAAAGGTGAAGGTCTGCTCGGCTTCTGTTACCGACATCACGCGGGACGTGGCACCCGCCGCCGCCTCACCGGCGAGGCGCAAGGCGATGCCGGCGCCCTGCCCGTCCAGCAAGCCCAGCTCGACCGGAATCACGAACGGCAGTTTCTCGACCTTGTCCGGGGTGGCCGGGCAGCTCTGGCGGAAGGTCAGGCTGTAGGTCTTGGCCGCCGCGTCGTAGGACTCGCTTACCGCCAGACGTGGCGTACCGGCCTGGCTGTACCAGCGTTTGAACTGGCTCAGGTCAGCGCCGTTGGCGTCTTCCATGGCCTTGATGAAATCGTCGCAGGTCACGGCCTGGCCGTCGTGGCGCTGAAAATACAGGTCGCTGCCTTTACGGAAGCCTTCGGCACCGAGCAAGGTGTGGATCATGCCGACCACTTCCGAGCCCTTTTCGTACACGGTCAGGGTGTAGAAGTTGGATATCTCGATAAAGCTGTCCGGGCGCACCGCGTGGGCCATCGGGCCGGCGTCTTCGGCGAACTGGTGGGTCCGCAGGTACGCCACGTCCTGGATGCGCTTGACCGTGGCCGAGTTCATGTCGGCCGAGAAGCCCGAATCGCGGAACACGGTAAAGCCTTCCTTGAGCGACAGCTGGAACCAGTCGCGGCAGGTCACGCGGTTGCCCGACCAGTTGTGGAAGTATTCGTGGGCGACGATGGCCTCGACGCGCTGGTGCGCGGCGTCGGTGGCGGTTTCGGCGCGGGCCAGCACGGCGCTGGAGTTGAAGATATTAAGGCCCTTGTTCTCCATGGCGCCCATGTTGAAGTCGTTCACCGCGACGATCATGAAGATATCGAGGTCGTACTCGCGGCCGTAGGTTTCTTCGTCCCAGCGCATGGATTTTTTCAGGCTGGTCATGGCGTGCTGGCACTTGTCGATGTTTTCTGGCTCGACGTAGATGCGCAGCGCCACTTCGCGCTGGGTCATGGTGGTGAAGCTGTCTTCGACGCACCACAAATCCCCGGCCACCAGGGCAAACAGATAGGCCGGCTTCTTGAACGGGTCTTCCCAGGTCGCCCAGTGGCGGCCGTCTTCACCGGGGCCGCTGGCAATCGGGTTGCCGTTGGACAGCAGCACCGGGTAGCTGTGCTGCTCGGCGATCACCGTGGTGGTGAATGTGCTCATCACGTCCGGGCGGTCGAGATAATAGGTGATCTTGCGGAAACCTTCGGCCTCGCACTGGGTGCAGAACATGCCGCTGGATTTGTACAGGCCTTCCAGGGCGGTGTTGGTTTCCGGGTGGATCTTGACCGTGGTGTCGAGGGTGAACGTGTCGCTCTTGGGGTGCACGGTCAGGTGGCTGTCAGTCAACTGGTAGTCAGCGCCAGTCAACTCCTGGTCGGCCAGGTTAACGCTCAACAGCTCCAACTGTTGGCCATCGAGTACCAACGGCGGCAAGCCAGCGCCACGCTCGGGGTTACGGCGCATCACCAGTTGCGCGTGGACCAGGCTGTGGTCCTCGAACAACTCGAAGGTCAGGTGCGTCTCGTCGATCAGGTAGTCCGGCGCCTGATAGTCCTTCAGGTAAATCATCTTCGGTTGTTCGGTGCGCATGGGTGGCATCCTTCTACTGATGCACGGCGAGCTGATAGGCCGTGTACTTGCGAATATTGATAACGCCGGTGTCGAAGATCAGGTATTGGCCCTTGATCCCCAGCAGCGTGCCTTCGGCAATCGGATTCTTGTCCAGGTTGAAGCTGACGATCTTGGCCGGATACTGCTCCACCGGGTAGCGAATCTCAATCGGCTCGATGTCGGTCACTGGTTGGATGGCTTGCAGGCCAAAGCGTTCCTGCAAGTTTTCCAGGCCCTCGGCGCAGGAGGCGAACAGCTCATCGCGCACGTGCTTGAGGTCCACCTTCGCCGCGTCCCCCTTGAGCAACGCACGCCAGTTGGTCTTGTCGGCCACCTGGCTGCGCAGCACGTCCTCGACGAAGCCGGACTGCTGGCGCGTGGCCACACGCATGATCGGCAACGCCTGGCTCGCACCCTGGTCCAGCCAGCGCGTGGGCAGTTGGGTAGCGCGGGTGATGCCGACCTTGATGCCCGACGAGTTGGCCAGGTAGACCACATGATCAGTCATGCAAAACTGCTCGCCCCAGCCTGGATCACGGCAGGTGCCGGCGTCGTAATGGCAACGCTCGGGGCTCATGATGCACAGGTCACACTGGGCCAGCTTGGTCATGCACGGGTAGCAATACCCCTGGCTGAAGCTGGTCTTGGTCTTGCGGCCGCAATGGCTGCAATGGATGGCACCGAGGTACTCCAGGCGAATGTGAGTACCGATCAATGGATTGACCGGCACCTCGGTGTCGCCCAGGCGAAACGCATATTGAACGGTCGGCTCACCGAGTTGCGCCGACATTTTGCTGACTGCACCGCGACCAATTTCAATCAATGGATCGCATCCGACTTGAACAGAATGTTCGCCACCGGCTCGGATTTGGACGCACATTCCTGCGGGCCCATGTAGCCCGTGCGCTGTTCTTCCGGCAGGTTCTGGAGCTCCCAGGCGATCATCGCTTGCAGGGACAGCTCACGCTGCTCGGCGGTGAGCTTGCGGCCATCGGACCACTTGCCGATTTCCACGGCGAGCTTGAGGCTCTCGTAGATGTCCGGGGTGATGTTTTCGATCATTTCAACAAAAGACGACATGTAGACAACCTCTGGTAACGGTCGCTGGTTCAGCGAGTGCATGGGCGACGGGACCTGGCCCGTCAAAAATCCTTGGAGAGCTTGACCTGGACAAGCTCCTTGTCGAGCAAGCGCCGGAAAATCTGCGGCGCGGCAAAGGTATACGCGGCAAAGGCCAGCCACAGCCAATTGATCATCTCGGCCGCCTGCGGATAGCCCTGGGCCGTGAGGGTAATGACCACTACACGGTAGACCACAAACATCAGCAGCAGCAGAACAATGGCGCCGGTGGCGCTGCGCTCGTTCATCCAGCTGTTGAAGCGCCACCACGTGCCGAGAAACACATTGCTGCGCGCCTTGACGGCCGTGAGCAAATGCAGCGCGGAGACGTTGCTGGGGTTTTCCTGCAGGGCCCAGATCGCATGCTCGCGGGCGCCGTTGAGGTCGCCTTCACGCAGCAACAGGTGGCCGAGCACCACCACGGCGGCGGCGTTCGATGGATCGGCCTGCAACGCCTGGCGGGCAAACTGATAGGCCTGGTCCCAATGGGCGATGGCGCGATGGAACTGCGCCATGGCCACCAGGTTCGCCGGATCGTCCGGGCCGAGTTCCAGGGCCTTTTCCAACGGCTCGCGGCTCTGCGCCAGGCGGCCGGTGAGTTGATACAGGTCGGCCAGGCAGCGGTAGTTGACCGGGTTGAGCGGCTCCATGTCCAACAGCTGGTTCACATGCTCCTGGGCCAGCTTGAATTTGCGCTGGGCAATCGCCACTTGGGCGGCGGCATAGTGAGCCAACGGCAATTGCGCGTCGCAAACCAGCGCCAACTGCACTTCGCGCTTAGCGGCATGCACCCGGCGCATGTTCATCAAGCAGATCGCCAGCAAGGCATGGGCCTCGGCCGAATGCGGATCGCTGGCGAGCAATTGGCGCAGGGCATCAATGGCGCCGTCGTTGTGGTCGGCTTGCAGGCGTTGGTAAGCCAGTTGCAGCAGATAGTCGGTATTCATCAGCTCACCACCAGATACCACAGGGTGTACGGCAGCCATTTGACGACCATGCCTTTAAGCACGAAGCCACCAATCAACGCCAAGGGCAGACCAAAGCGGTTCAACTCGCCGCCGTAATACTGGTAAATCTCAATGGTCGCGTTTTGCTGCATGTACAGCAGGTAGCCGATGGTGAGTTTCCACACCACCAGCACCAGCAAGGCGTACTGAATCTCGGCCGGGGTCTGGATATAACCGGCGCCCACCAGTTGCAGCAATGCAAAACCGATCACGATACTGCCCACCAGCGCCACGCCGGCAAGTATCCACTCGCGCACCCGCGTCGGGCTGCCGACCGCAATCGAGTTGAACACGAACCAAGGCAAGCCCAGCCAGGCGCCGCCCAGCATCAGGCCCAGCAGCGGCCAGAAGGGCGAAACGGCAAACTTGGCCAAGGCCCCCGGACGCGGTTCATCTTCGATGCGATAACCACCGTACTGCGCCATCAGCGGCCCTTCCCGTGTTTGTCGAGGAACGCCAGCACTTCGTCGTACTGGTTGCCTTCGTTGGCGTAGCGCGCGTAGTTGCGCGCGGTGGTCAGCCATTCCAGGGTGGTGGCGCGCACGTCTTTCAAGGCTGCCTTGAAATGCCGGTCGCAGATGGACTGCTCGGCGCCACTCTCGATGGACGCTTCAATCGCCTCATCGGCGGCGGTTTCCACCAGTTCACTGAGGTCGGCGCCGGAGAAGCCCGAAGTATTCTTGGCGAGAAAGGCGAAGTCGATATCGTCGGCCATCGGTCGGCCTTTCATCATCGACTTGAGCATGCTTTCCCGCGCGGGGCGATCCGGTGGCGGCACAAACAGCACGCGGTCAAAACGACCGGGGCGACGGAACGCCGAATCCACCGACCACGGTACGTTGGTCGCGGCCAGGATCAGCACGCCGTGGTTGTCGTTGGTAAAGCCGTCCATCTCGGAGAGGAACTGACTGACCAGCTTGGACGACGTGGACTCGCGGGTGTTGGAGCGTTTACCGCCCAGGGCTTCCACCTCGTCGAAAAACATCACCGCCGGCGCCTGGGCCCGCGCTTGTTCGAACAGCGCATGCAACTTGCGCTCGGACTCGCCGATGTACATGTCCAGCACGTCGGAAATCGCCACGTTGAAAAACGTCGCCTTGCACTCCCCGGCCGTGGCGCGGGCCAGCATGGTCTTGCCGCAACCCGGCGGGCCGTACAGCAGCACGCCGCCGCCGACTTTCTTGCGAAAGCGCTGGAACAATCCCGGCTTCTGGTACGGCAGGATGATCTTCTTGTGGATGGTCTTTTTCAGCTCATCCAGGCCGCCAATGTCGTCGAAGGTCAGGGTTTCGTTTTCCGGCACCAGCAGGCGCACCACTTCGCTCTGGTCGGTGTCGTCATTGGAGATCACCCGCAAGCGCGGGCGGCCTTCGGCCCCCGGAAAATCCACCACCGACACATTCAAGCGGCGCCACAGCGCCATGTCTTCCAGGGCCGGGTTGGCGTCCACCGCTGCGCGGTATTCCACCTGGGCTTCCTTGAGGCGCTCCAAAGCCGCCAGCACGCGCGCCTTGAGCAGACGCGCTGCGGGATCGTCACCTTCAATCAGGGGCAGCGCTCTTTGCGCCTGGCCGTCAGCCAGCAACAACTGGGCCGCCGCCAGTTTCAAGGCAGAGGCGTCTTGCAAGTGTTCCAGATCGGCAGGCAACAGCTTGAGCCCGCGCTCGTGCTCGCCACGCTCAAGGCTGGCGCCGAGCAGCAGGGTCAGCAGCGCGACGTTACCGGGGGCAGCGGACAGCGCGGCCTCCAGTTGGTCGAACGTCGAATCATCCATGGAGGTTCCTCAAAAGTGCATGTGCGTCGCGCAGGGGCTCATTTCAGCACCTGCGGCCGCTCGACATCGACCCACACGAACTTGCGCGGGTCGAGGCGGGTTTCCTGGTCCAGGCGATACGCCACCAGCTTGCCGTACAGCACCGCGCTGTAGTCCAGGCAGGCAAGGTTGTCGCGGATCGGCGCTGGTTTGCCGCTGCGCCAGTAGTGGCCGACGAACAGCAACGGTTCGTCGACGCCATAACGCAGCAGTGAATTTTTTTCGGTGGAGGACAGCGGCGTGCGCGCCACCGGCTCGGGCAGTGCGTCGGGCTGGAACACGATGTCGCCGTAGGTCTTCGGGTCGTCTTCCCAGAACTTGGTGCGGAAGAACGAGCGCGTCAGGCCGTCGCCACCGGTCAGCGTCAGGCCATCGGGCAGGCGCATGTCGGTGCCGCGCAGCAGGCGATCGAAGGCGTTGCAGGCAAAACTGCCGGGCACGGCGGCGGCCTGCAGGAAATGCTGGTCGATGCAGCCGTCCGGAAAGGTCGCACGCAGCGGCGCGATAAAGCCGTCGTCCCAGCACGCATGCACCACGCGGAAACGCCCGGCGTCGACGAACAGCGGCATGTCGTAGAACCAGCCGAGAAAGTCGTGCCAATCGGCCGGGTGGTGTTCGAACTGGGTCAGGGTCTCGTGGATCAACCGCGCATGCCGTGGGTTGTGCTCACGCACGAACTGCTTGCCACTGCCCGGCGGTGCCGGTGTGGTCCAGCCCAGGGCGTTGAACTCGTGGTTGCCCATGATGCACAGCGCCTGGCCTGCCTCGGCCATGTCGTGGACGATATGCAGCGCCTCGCGGATGCGGGGGCCACGGTCGATGATATCGCCGAGGAACACCGCCATGCGCGACGGATGACGCCAGGTGCCGCCCTGCTTGTGGTAACCCATCTGGTCGAGCAAGTGCTCAAGGGTATGAGCGCAACCGTGCACGTCACCAATCAGGTCGTAGCTACGCGCGGGATCGAGCATCAGTCGCCTCCACCCCCCAAGCGGCTGCCCCAGCCCAGCTTGGTGCGGCACACTTCGTAATAGTTGTGATCCAGCGGGTGGATCAACCGCAGCTTCTGCGCCTTTTTGCTCACGGTGATGGTGTCACCGGGGGCGCAGGTGAAGTGGTTCTGCCCGTCACAGGACACCTGCGGGTAGATTTGCATGTCTTTGGACACCACGATTTTCAGCTCACTGTTGCCATCGACCACAATCGGCCGGCTCGACAACATATGGGGATACATCGGCACGATCACAATGGCATCCAGCTTGGGATGCATGATCGGCCCGCCGGCCGACAGCGCGTAGGCCGTGGAACCGGTGGGCGTGGCGACGATCAGGCCGTCGGCCTTCTGGCTGCACACGAACTGGCCGTCGATGTACAGCTCGAACTCGATCATCCGCGTGGACTTGCCGGGGTGCAGCACCACATCGTTGAGGGCATCCCCCTGGCCGATGGCTTCGCCGTGGCGACGCACTTCGGCTTGCAGCAGGAAGCGGTTTTCCACCAGGTAATGGCCGTCGAGCACCTTGGCCACTTCGACTTCCAGCTCATCCGGGCGGATATCGGTGAGAAACCCCAGGCTGCCCCGGTTGATCCCCAGCACCGGCACGTTATGCCGCGCCAGTGCACGGGCGGCGCCGAGCAGGCTGCCGTCGCCGCCGACCACGATGACCATGTCGCACACTTCGCCGAGCATCTTGCGCGACGAGGTCTGCAAGCCGTGGCCGGGGAGGATCTCGGCGATGGTGTCTTCGAGGATCACGTGCAGGTGGCGATCCAGCAGGAATTTTTTCAGCCGGCGGACGGTGTCCAACACCTGGGTACTGCCCAGGCGACCGATAATGCCGATATTGCGAAAGTGCTCCATGGGGCTCCTGCGGGATGTGGGGTGTGGCAAAAAAGAAACGATTATGGGCGAAAGGCCGCCACAGACAAAATCCTTTGTCACCGCTACGCCTTGATGACAATGGTTCTCACACGCCCAGCCCCGGCTTAAAAGGCTATGCTCGGACCATGACTGTATTCCCCGACCTGCATACCCTGCCCCGCCAATTGCGTCACCCTGAGGTGCGCGACCTGGCGTGGGTGGTGCTCGCCCCGCCGATGCTCGCGCAGACGCCCTGGCCGCAGCGCCATCCGTTGGCCGGCAGCGACTGGGTGCAGGCGCCCGACCGCCTGGAGCATTGGCTGCGGCAACTGGATCAGGACAGCCGGGCTTTGCGACATTGGCTGAGCCTGGCCCGCACTCGCCGCCTGGGCCTGTACTACGAGCGACTGTGGCAATTTGCCGTGCAGCACGCGCCGGGGGTGGAACTGCTGGCCGCCAACCTGCCGATCCGCCGCGCGGGGCATACCTTGGGTGAGCTGGACATGCTGCTGCGCGATCGTGATGGCGTGCACCACCTGGAACTGGCGATCAAGCTGTATCTGGGGCCGCAGAACGGAAATGGCCAGGACACGGCGCAGTGGCTGGGGCCGGGTTGCCATGACCGGCTGGACCGCAAGTTGGCACATCTGGCCCAGCATCAGCTGCCGATTTCGGCGCGACCAGAAAGCCGCGAAGTCTTGGCGGCGCTGGATATACAGCAGTTCGACGCGCATTTGTGGCTCGGCGGGTATTTGCTCTATCCCTGGCCCGGCCTGGCCGAATCACCGGACGGCGCCCATCCGCAGCATTTGCGTGGACGCTGGTTGCATCAACGGGATTGGCAGGCGTTTGCCAGCGCCAGCGCACCCGGGCGCTGGCAACCCCTGCCCCGGCATGCCTGGCTGGCGCCGGCGCACTACCTGGCGGATGACGTGTGGAGCGAGGAGCGGATGCAGCATTGGCTGACCGCACTTGATCCAATGGCGCCGGCGCAGTTGTTGGTGCGGATGGTGCAGAACGGTGAGGACTGGGAGGAAGCGGAGCGGTTGTTCCTGGTTGCGGATCTTTGGCCGAATGTGCCGGGGGCTGGCGGATAGATCTGAGGTGTAGGTGATGGCCTCATCGGGGGCAAGCCCCCTCCCACCTTTGAAATGCATTTCAACCTGTGGGAGGGGGCTTGCCCCCGATGGCGGCGCCACCAGCACTACACCCTATCGATATGCCGATAATCCAACTGCAACCCAGCCGCCAGCGCCTGAGCCCTACCCAATCGGATCGGCCCACGTTCGATATCCACCAGCAACCCTGAACATTCCAACAAAGGTAGCCCGGCGATGTCCTTGAGCCGGCCATCGGTAATCACCAGCAGTTTCTGCTGTTCAGCCGGATAACGCCTGCGCCGCGCCTGCAACCAGTGCCCGGCCTCGGTCAGTGCCGCCAGCAACGGCGTGCCGCCACCCGCGCCAAGTCGCTCCAGCCAACCCGCCATACTCTTCGCCGCCTTCAAGCCCTGCACCTGCCATTTGGGCGATTGCCCGCTGGCGGTCAGCAAGGCCATGCGTGCCCGTTGCCGGTACGCGTCATCAAACAGCTGGGCCAGCAAGCCCTTGGCATCGCTCAACGCGTGGTGGCGCCGAGTGGAGGCCGATGCATCGACAATCACCAGCCACAGCTCCTGGGCCGAACGGCTGCGCAGGTGAAACAGCAGATCCTCACGGGATTGCGGCCGACCACCGAGCAAGGTGCCCGGCCAGTTGATCGCGCCCTGTTGCGCGCTGCGTGCCCTGCCTTGCCTGCCCCTGTCCAGTCGCCCCGCCTTGGGCCGGGCATCCGCCCCCGCGTCAGGTCGGGGACGAATGCCTAAGGCTTTTTTGGCCAGGTGGGCACTTCGCGACGTGCACCGGTGGGCAGCGGCGGCGCGGGCATATCGCCCCACTGGCCTTGGCCGGCGGAGGTCTCGCTGGACCTGGGCGACTGGCCTTCAGGCGGCGGACCGGCCGGCGGAGACTGTGCCTGGCGCCGATGACGCAAGGCAAACTCGGCCACCGCGTCGATATCTTCTTCGGCAATCGCCTGGGCACCGCGCCACGCCGCATGCGCCCGGGCACCGCGCAGCCAGACCAGGTCGGCGCGCAAGCCATCCACGCCGGCGGCAAAACAACGCTCGGTGATCTGCGCCAGGGCCCGATCATCCAGCGCAATGCTGTCGAGCCGCGCCCGCGCCTGGGTGCAGCGCTCGCGCAAGGCTGCCTGGGGTTCGGCCCACTGGGCGCAGAACGCAACAGGGTCACTGTCGAAATCCAGGCGACGGCGGATGATCTGGCCACGTTCGGCCGGCAATGTCTGCCCGCTCAAGGCCACGTTAAAACCGAAACGGTCGAGCAACTGCGGACGCAACTCACCCTCCTCCGGGTTCATCGTGCCGATGAGCACAAAGCGCGCCGAATGCCGATGGGAGATGCCGTCACGCTCGATCAAGTTGGTGCCGCTGGCGGCCACGTCCAACAGCAGGTCGACCAAGTGGTCGGCCAGTAAGTTGACTTCATCGACATACAGCACGCCGCCGTCGGCCTTGGCCAATACGCCGGCGGAAAACTGCGCACGGCCCTCGCCCAGCGCAGCGTCCAGGTCCAGGGTGCCGACCAGGCGCTCCTCGGTCGCACCCAGCGGCAACGTCACAAACTGGCCGCTGGCGAGCAGGTCCGCCAGACCACGGGCCAAAGTGGACTTGGCCATGCCACGCGGGCCTTCGATCAGCACGCCACCGATCTTCGGGTCGATGGCAGTCAGGCACAGCGCCAATTTCAAGGCGTCGGCGCCGACCACGGCGGACAGCGGGAAATGGGGGGTATCAGTCATCAGCTGTCTTCTTCTATATCCAGCAACAGGTTTTCCAACGCCTCGCGGTACGCCCCCGGTTCTTGCCACAGGCCACGCTGCTGGGCCTCCAGCATGCGCTCGGTCATGTCGCGCAGCGCTGCGGGGTTGTGCTGCTGCACAAAGTCTCGAGTGTCGGGGTCGAGCAGGTAGGCGTCGGCGAGCAAGGCGTATTGATGGTCGTCGATCAGTGACGTGGTGGCGTCGAAAGCGAACAGATTGTCCACCGTCGCGGCCATTTCAAACGCACCTTTATAGCCGTGACGCTTCACGCCGTCGATCCACTTGGGGTTGGCGGCGCGAGAACGGATCACTCGGTTCAGCTCCTCTTTCAAGGTGCGGATCTTCGGCAAGTCCGGTTGGCTGTGATCGCCGTGATAGCTGGCAGCCTTGTCGCCGCTCAGGGTTTCCACGGCAGCGAGCATGCCGCCTTGGAATTGGTAGTAATCGTTGGAGTCGAGCAGGTCGTGCTCACGGTTGTCCTGGTTTTGCAGCACGGCCTGCACCTGGCTCAGGCGCTGGGCGAACTGCTCGCGGGCAGCGGTGCCTTCGTCGGCGCCGCCATAGGCGTAGCCGCCCCAGTTGAGGTAAACCTCGGCAAGGTCCTCGCGGCTTTGCCACAGGCGACCATCAATCGCGCCCTGCACGCCCGCGCCGTAGGCACCGGGCTTGGCGCCGAAGATCCGCCAGCCGGCTTGCCTGGCGGCGGTTTCTGCGTCCAGGCCAGACGCCAGCAACGCGGCGCGCTCACTGCGCACCTTGGCCGCCAGCGGGTTCATGTCGTCGGGCTCGTCGAGGGCCGCGACCGCTTGAACCGCCGCATCGAACAGGCGGATCAGGTTGGCAAACGCATCGCGGAAGAACCCGGACACCCGCAGTGTTACGTCCACACGCGGGCGGTCCAAGAGGCTGACCGGCAGGATCTCGAAGTCGTCCACCCGCTGGCTGCCCGTGGCCCACACTGGGCGCACGCCCATCAGCGCCATGGCCTGGGCGATATCATCACCGCCGGTGCGCATGGTGGCGGTGCCCCATACCGAGAGACCCAACTGGCGCAAATGATCGCCGTGGTCCTGCAGATGCCGCTCCAGTATCAGGCTGGCCGACTGGAAGCCGATGCGCCACGCCGTGGTGGTGGGCAGGTTGCGCACATCGACGGTGAAGAAGTTGCGCCCGGTGGGCAGTACATCCAGGCGACCCCGACTCGGCGCGCCACTCGGCCCCGCCGGTACGAAGCGGCCGCTGAGGGCATCCAGCAAACCGCGCATTTCCGCCGGACCGCAGGCATCCAGGCGTGGCGCTACGACAATACGCAGGCTTTCGATAACCGCTTTCACGTCTTCCCAACCAGGTTCTTCCAACTGCTCAAGCGGGCCTTCCAGCGCCTGATCGATCAGTCGCGCCGCGTAGAGTTCCAGGCGCTCGCGGGTGTCACCGGCGGTGCGCCATAGCTGCGCGTCGATGCTCTGCAACACCGCCGGGCGGCGTCCAGTCCACGGTTCGGCCAGGGCACAGTCCAGTGGGTCGAAACCCAGCTCAAACGCCTTGGCCAGCACGCGCAACAGGCTCGATTGCGGGCCACGGCCATCACCACGGGGGATGCGCAGCAACGCCAGCAAGGTGTCGATGCGCAAGCGGCCTTGGGGCGACTCGCCGAAGATATGCAGGCCGTCGCGAATCTGCGATTCCTTCAAGTCACACAGGTAGGTGTCCAGGCGTGGCAACCAGACCGCCGCATCGGCGTCGCCATCCAGTTCAAGTTCCTGGTCGATGCAGGCTTCACGCACCAGCTTGAGAATGTCTTTTTGCAGCTCGCGGGCACGGCGTGGATCGAGCAGTTGGGCTTCGTAATATTCGTCCGCCAACAACTCCAGGTTACGTAGCGGGCCGTAGGTTTCGGCGCGGGTCAGCGGTGGCATCAGGTGATCGATGATCACCGCCTGGGTACGGCGCTTGGCTTGTGCGCCTTCACCGGGGTCGTTGACGATAAATGGGTAGATATTCGGCAGCGGCCCCAGCAACGCATCAGGCCAGCAATTTTCCGACAGGCCCACGCCCTTGCCCGGCAGCCATTCCAGGTTGCCGTGCTTGCCCACATGGATCACGCCATGGGCGCCATAGGTGTGGCGCAACCAGAAATAGAACGCCAGGTAGCCGTGGGGTGGCACCAGGTCCGGGTCGTGGTACACCGCACTCGCGTCCACCTGGTAACCCCGTGCCGGCTGGATGCCGACGAACGTCAGGCCCAGGCGTAGACCGGCAACCATCAGACGGCCGTCACGGAACATCGGATCGTTGTGGGGCGTGCCCCAGCGCTCCAGCACGGCCTGTTGATTGGCAGCAGGCAGGCGCTTGAACATCGCCTCGTAGTCATCCAGGCCGAGGCTTTGATGGCACGGGCGCAGGTCGAGGCTGTCCAGGTCGTTAGTGACGCCGCCCAGCAACTCGTGGATCAAGGCGGTGCCGCTTTCCGGCAGGGCCGTCGGCACCGGGTAACCTTCAGCCTGCAACGCAAGCAGGATATTCAGCGCCGCCGCAGGGGTATCCAGCCCGACGCCATTGCCGATACGGCCGTCGCGGGTCGGGTAGTTGGCCAGGATCAGCGCGATGCGTTTATCCCCATTCGGCACTCGCGCCAGTTCGACCCAGCGCCGCGCCAACTCAGCGACAAAATCCATGCGCTCGGGTGCTGCGCGGTAGCACACCACATCCGACTGGCTGCGTTCGCTGCGCCAGGCCAGGTCCTTGAAGCTGATCGGCCGGCTGATAATGCGGCCGTCCAGCTCCGGCAAGGCAATGTGCATCGCCAGATCACGCGGGCCAAGGCCTTGTTCGCTGGCCTCCCAGCCGGGCTGGTTGTCCTGGGCGCAAATCGCCTGGATCACCGGGATATTGCGGCGAAACGGGCGCAAATGCGGGGCTTCGGGGCTGGATTGGGCAAAACCGGTGGTATTCAGAATCACCGAGGCCTGCGCTTCATCCAACCAGTCCTCGACCGCCGCGAGGCAGCCGGGCTCTTTCAGGCTAGCCACCGCCATCGGCAACGGATTGAGGCCCGCCGCCTGCAAGTGCTGGCAGAACACGTCGATAAAACCGGTATTGGCCGCCTGCAAGTGCGAGCGGTAGAACAGCACGGCCGCGACAGGTTGCTCGGCGTGCCAATCCGCCTGCCAGTCGTCGAGCCGGGCATTGGCTTTATGGGGGTGATAGATCGCCGTGCGCGCCAGGGTTTGCGGTTCGGCCCACGGGTAATCGCGGTCCAGATAGCCACTGGCCAGGCAGCGATAGAAATCCAGCGCATTGGCCAGCCCGCCCTGACGCAGAAACTGCCACAGGCGATCCCGAACCTCGACGCCGACGGTACTGAGGCCGCTGAGCTCCGGATCCGGGCGATCATCTCCCGGCACCAGGATCAGCTGCACGCCGCGCTCGGCCAACTCCACCAAGCGTTCGATGCCATAGCGCCAATAACCGATGCCCCCGTGCAGGGAAATCAGGATGACCTTGGCGTGGCGCAGCACCTCATCGACATACAGGTCGACCGAGGCATGGTTCTGCACTTGCATCGGGTTGGCCAGACGCAGGCTGGGATAGTCGTCAGGCAACTGCTGGGCCGCTTCGGCCAACAATGCCAGGCTGGAATCACCGCTGCACAGGATCACCAGCTCGGCGGGCGTTTGGCCAAGGTCGGCAATATTGTCGTCCGCGACGAAACCACCGGGCTGAGTCCTGAGCAGGTGCATGGGTTAAACGCTGAGCGCGGCGCGCAATTGCGCTTCGAGGCCGGCCGCGTCGAGGTCCTGGCCGATCAGCACCAGGCGCGTAATGCGGGCTTCATCGGCCGTCCAGGCGCGGTCGAAGTGTTTGTCGAAACGGGTACCCACGCCCTGGATCAGCAGGCGCATCGGTTTGTTCGGGATCGCGGCGAAGCCTTTGACGCGCAGGATGCCGTGCTGCACCACCAGTTGGGTCAAGGCGTCGAGCAGCAGCGCTTCGTCGGCTTGAGGCAGGTCGATGGAGATGGAGTCGAACGCATCGTGATCGTGGTCGTCTTCACCTTCGTGGTGGTGATCGTGATGGCTGTGACGACCGTCGATGTGCTCTTCGGACCCAGCACCCAGGCCAATCAGCACGTCCAGGGGTACGCGACCGCTGCTGGCTTCGATGATCTTCACGGCTGGCGGCAGCTCTTCGGCGACTTCCAGGCGCACACGGGCCAGGTCTTGCGGGCTGATCAGATCGGACTTGTTGAGGATCACCAGGTCGGCGCTGGCCAGTTGGTCGGCGAACAGCTCGTGCAGCGGCGACTCGTGGTCCAGGTTCGGGTCGAGCTTGCGCTGGGCGTCCACTTGATCGGGGAACGCAGCGAAGGTGCCAGCGGCCACGGCAGGGCTGTCGACCACGGTAATCACCGCGTCTACCGTGCAGGCGCTGCGGATTTCCGGCCACTGGAAGGCTTGTACCAGTGGTTTTGGCAGGGCCAGGCCCGAGGTTTCGATAAGGATATGGTCAAGGTCGCCGCGACGGGCGACCAATTCGCGCATCACCGGGAAGAATTCTTCCTGCACGGTGCAGCACAGGCAGCCGTTGGCCAGTTCGTAGACACGGCCGTTGGCTTCTTCTTCGGTGCAACCAATGGAGCACTGCTTGAGGATTTCACCATCAATACCCAGCTCGCCGAACTCATTGACGATCACGGCGATGCGACGGCCCTGGGCGTTGTCGAGCATATGGCGCAGCAAGGTGGTTTTGCCCGAGCCGAGGAAGCCGGTAACGATGGTGACGGGAAGTTTGGCCAGTGTTTTCATCGGATGCCCTTGGGGGCGGGCATACGGGACGATAGGCCCTGCGGCACGGCGCAGAAGCGGATTTCGTCACCGGATCACCCCGCCCGGTTGAATTGGAAAATCGGTTGCGAGGCAGGTCTCCTGGCTTGGGGCTTGCGGGTCGCGAGACCGGCGCCGGCTGCGCCTTCCCGCCGTTGATGGCAGTGGCGTGGCAGTCGGATGAACCCTTCACAGTTGCGGGGGCAGCCGCGGCTTGAACCGCGTTCCCTTCTTAGCTTCGGCCTGGGCCGAAGAACCTCGAAGGTGCAAGGCTACAGGGGCTTGCCGCATTTGACTACCGTCCCCCGCCCATGCTCTCCTACACATCTTGTTTCGGGTGCCCCTCACGGGGTGAAACGGGAAACCGGTAAATCATGCACGCCATGACCAGTCCGGTGCTGCCCCCGCAACGGTAAGCGAGTGAAGCGTCAGATCCACTGTGCCAGTACGGCATGGGAAGGCGATGCTTTATAGACCCAGTGTCCCTCGCAAGCCCGGAGACCGGCCCGAAAAATCAGATAACAAACCCGCGGTGGGCGGGCGCTGTTCGGAACCCTGCGTGCCTGGCTCGCGGGGTTTTCATGCGCTCGTTTCACCCAGACACCTGAAAGGGACGCGCCATGTCGATCATCAGCAGCACTTCGCACTCCTCCAGCAGCACTTCTACCCTGAGCCAACGCCTGACCGCCGCTATCGGTGCGTCGATCCTGGGCGCGTGCCTGGTGTATTTCGCCGGTTTCTCGCATATCGAGGCGGTGCACAACGCTGCCCACGATACTCGCCACAGCGCCGCGTTCCCGTGCCACTGAGACCTGCCGACATGATCAAGCGTATTGCGCAAACCGCAGGGTTCACCGGCTTGCTGGCCGCCCTGCTGCTGACCCTGCTGCAAAGCTTTTGGGTCGCCCCGCTGATATTGCAGGCGGAAACCTTTGAAAAAGCCCCTGCAGCCACCGAAGTGGTGCACGAACACGCCGCCGGCGCTGCTGCCCACACCCACGATGCCGAAGCCTGGGAGCCGGAAGACGGCTGGCAGCGCGTGCTGTCCACTACGGGTGGCAACCTGGTGGTAGCGGTCGGTTTCGCGCTGATGCTGGCCGGCCTCTACACCTTGCGTGCGCCCACCCGCACGGCACAAGGCCTGCTGTGGGGTTTGGCCGGTTACGCGACCTTTGTGCTTGCACCGACGATGGGCCTGCCGCCCGAGTTGCCGGGCACGGCAGCCGCTGATCTGGCGCTGCGCCAGACGTGGTGGATCGGCACTGCGGCCTCCACCGCTGCCGGGATTGCGCTCATCGTGTTCGGCCGCAACTGGCTGCTCAAAGTGCTCGGCGCTGCCATCCTTGCGGTACCGCACGTGATCGGCGCGCCGCAACCGGAAGTGCATGCGATGCTCGCGCCGCAAGCCCTGGAAGCGCAGTTCAAAATCGCCTCGCAACTGACCAACGTGGCGTTCTGGCTGGCCCTGGGCCTGATCAGCGCGTGGCTGTTCCGCCGCAACCGCGACGATCAATACTCGGCATGACCTACGTGGTCGGCCTGGGTTGCCAGCGCGGTTGTGCGGCTCACGCCCTGCTGGCGCTGTTGGATACCGCCCTCGCGGAGGGCGGGATTGATCGCCACAGCATCACCGCACTGGCCAGCATCGACCGCAAACAGGACGAGCCAGGCTTGCTGGCGCTGGCGCGGCAGTTGAATCTGCCTTTGCAATGCTTCAGCGCCGAGCAACTGGCCGCTTATGCAGATCGACTCAGCCACAAGTCCGCCGTCGCGTTCGCCCATACGGGCTGTTACGGCATCGCCGAAAGCGCCGCCCTGGCCCTTGCGGAACAGCTCTGCGGCGCGCCTGCCCGGTTGCTGATCACCCGCAAAAAAACCGCCCAAGCCACCTTTGCGTTGGCCTGCGCCGGTTAAACCCCGATAATCGCCCTCCCCGATCATGAGCAATCTTCATGCTCGCCCGTTTTTGACAGGAACTCCCCAATGACCGTCTACTTCATCGGCGCAGGCCCCGGCGACCCGGAATTGATCACCGTCAAAGGCCAGCGGCTGATCCGTAGTTGCCCGGTGATCATTTACGCCGGTTCGCTGGTGCCCGCTGCGGTCCTGGAGGGGCATCAGGCAGAACAGGTGGTGAACAGCGCCGAACTGCACCTGGAGCAAATCATCGACCTGATCAAGACTGCCCACGCCAAAGGCCAGGACGTCGCGCGCGTGCACTCCGGTGATCCGAGCCTCTACGGCGCAATCGGCGAGCAAATCCGTCATTTGCGTGAACTGGGCATCCCATTCCAGATCATCCCTGGCGTCACCGCCGTAGCGGCCTGCGCCGCGCTGCTGGAGACCGAACTGACCCTGCCGGACATCGCCCAAAGCGTGATCCTGACCCGCTATGCCGATAAAACCAGCATGCCGGCCGGCGAGGACTTCGACAGTCTGGCGCGGCATGGGACAACCATGGCGATTCATCTGGGGGTCAACCATCTGGAGAAAATCGTCGCAGAACTGCTGCCGCACTATGGCGCTGATTGCCCGATTGCCGTGGTGCACCGGGCCACGTGGCCGGATCAGGATTGGGTGGTGGGCACGCTCAGTGACATTGCCGGAAAGGTCGAGGCCAAGGGTTTTCGGCGTACGGCGCTGATTGTGGTGGGACGGGTGTTGGCGAGTGACAGTTTCAGTGAATCGTCGCTGTATCGGGCGGGGCATGCGCACCTTTATCGGCCATGAGTTTTTACCTCACAAATGGCGGCGTACCAGCTTGCTTAGGTGGCGGCTGATATGACCCTATCGGGGGCAAGCCCCCTCCCACAGTTGATCTTCTTTGTTAGATGTATTGCGTAAAGCAATGAATTTTAAGCAAAAAAAACGGCGCTCACGGGGCGCCGTTTTTTTTGTTCGCAGTGAACGCCTTAGTCAGTAGTAGGCGTTTTCTTTCTGCGTGTGGTCGGTCACGTCACGTACGCCCTTGAGCTCCGGGACGCGCTCCAGCAGGGTACGCTCGATGCCTTCACGCAGGGTCACGTCCGCCTGGCCGCAGCCTTGGCAACCGCCGCCGAACTTGAGCACCGCGATACCGTCATCAACGACGTCGATCAGGCTGACCTGACCGCCGTGGCTGGCGAGCCCTGGGTTGATCTCGGTTTGCAGGTAGTAGTTGATGCGCTCGTTGACCGGGCTGTCGGCGTTGACGCTCGGCACCTTGGCGTTGGGCGCCTTGATGGTCAACTGGCCGCCCATACGGTCGGTGGCATAGTCGACTACGGCATCGTCCAGGAAAGCTTCGCTGAAGTGGTCGATGTACGCGGTGAAGCTTTTGAGCCCCAGGGCGGTGTCTTCAGGTTTCTCTTCACCAGGCTTGCAATAGGCAATGCAGGTCTCGGCGTACTGGGTGCCGGGCTGGGTGATAAAGACGCGGATGCCGATACCTGGGGTGTTCTGCTTGGACAGCAGGTCAGCCAGGTAATCGTGGGCGGCGTCGGTAATGGTTATGGCAGTCATGGAAACTCCTCACAGGCTTGCCCGGAGTTTACGCCAAATTATTACGGAGGTACAAAGTCCCAGTGTTTTTGTCGGGTTAGGGGTTGGTGTGGGGGTGGTGTGACACCTACCTGATATATGGAGATCAACATGTGGGAGGGGGCTCGACTTAACAACCCGGTCTGCTCTAAGGCCGCCGCGCGCTTGCTTTTGATCTGAGAGCGCCCCCCCGCAACCCACCACTCACAAATTCTCATACCGATTCATATCCAGGACCCCCGCCTCAACCGGCGTAGTCTCCCGAACATACTCCGACAAATCGTGGAAATACTGCCAAAACAACGGATGGCTCCGGCGTACCCCCCAACGATCAACGATCCTCTCAAACTGCTGGGCGTCCTTGGCCTGCTCCATCTGCGCCACAAACGCCGGCACGTCCCCTGCCGGAATATTGAAGATGAAATTCGGATAGCTACTGAGCACCCCCGGATAAAGGGTCAAGGTATCCAGCCCCGGCTGATAGCGATACGCCTCGCCCAGCAAAAACGCCACATTACTGTGGGCACGGTTGCGCAGCAGGCTATAGACCACACGCTGCCCGCTGGCAGTCTCAACCCGCAGCATCGTCGCCTCAGGCAACTGATCAATCACCTTGAGCCCCGCCGCCGGACGCGACGTCAACCGGCTAAGCGCCTGCTCAGCATCCTGCAAGGCCGGGTCAATCCCGTCACGCGAACAATACGCGCCAGAACACCGATTAATCGGGTCCGGGCTGGCATTCAGATCACCGTAACGGGCAATCAACTGGTTGGCGAAGTCCCGCTTGGGGTCCTGTTCATTCAAGTGCAAGCCTGTAGGTTTATCGTCATCAATCGCTTCGTAATCCAGC
Source organism: Pseudomonas sp. SR18 (assembly GCF_023701505.1). Classification (NCBI taxonomy): domain Bacteria; kingdom Pseudomonadati; phylum Pseudomonadota; class Gammaproteobacteria; order Pseudomonadales; family Pseudomonadaceae; genus Pseudomonas; species Pseudomonas sp. SR18. The sequence continues at coordinate 151,267 of NZ_JAMQAU010000006.1, forward strand.
CACAGCTTGATCTTGCCGCTGTTCTGATACCAATCATCCATAAAGCCTTCACGAGCGTCCGCCGGCATCAAGCGCAGGAAGTTCTGCTCTGCACCGTTACGGATCAAATCGAAGTACAACCGAGTCTGGGCCTGGTGCGAGACGTTGCCGAACACATCGAAATTCACCGCCAACTGATAATAGGTGCGCTCCAATAACGGATAGTCGAACAGCCACATCGTCTGCGGCACTTCGCCAATCAGGCCTTTGTTGACCGATGCACTGTCGAAGTGGCGAAAGATGCTCAGCAACGCGTTGTCATTGCCCGCCCACAGGCTCGACCAACTCGGCGGCGGCAAATCGGCATAACTGTCCCGGCGCAGCGCTTCGTACCTGTTGCGCTTGTCGCGATAGGCCAACCACAGGCTCAGCACACTGCCCACGTCGTCGTTCTGCCCCGGCATGGCCAGCAGCGGCGTGGCCTGGCCGCGGTACCGCGCATCGGTGATGTACAGGTCGTGGTCCGGGTCCTGGAACAGGGTCCAGAAGTTGTCGCGGATCACGTCCGTGGCGATCTGCCCACGGCACACCGGCCCGCGAATAAAGGTGCGTACAAAGTACTCGGCGTTATCCAGCATGAACTGATAGCGCGCCTTGGCCGGGATCGCCTCGAAGGTGTCGAACGGATTGGCGCGGCGGCCCGGGCCATAACCCGGCAAGGCGTTGACCTGCCAGTTGCCGCTGTAGAACAGGTCTTTGATGCGCGCCATTTTTGCAGCGCTGAACGGATAGGTGATGTGAGTCTTGTGCACAATCACGCCCTGCACCGGCCACAGACGGTAGTAGACACGCGTGCCTGGGTCGTCATTGGGGCGACGGGTGTTGATCAGGTCGATGGGCTGCCCACTCGGCGTACGCGAGCGCACCCACTGGAAGTAATGCCCTGGCTCGCCGTTCTCGAAATAGATATGGGCCAGGAACAAGTGTTCGAACAACCAGCGGGCCACCAGGCTCTCACGGGCGCCGGGCTGGTTGAGCAGGTTTTCCCACTGTAGAAGCTGCAAGGCTTCGTTGGCACTCGGCGCCAGGCCCTGCTGATCAATCGGCGCGCCGGACGCGAGCCAGCGTTGCAGCGTCTGGTATTGCTGGTCGGTGAGGCCCGTGACCGCCAGGGGCATGCCTTCTCTGGGATGGGCGCCGGCATAGGCATTGAACTCGCCGGGGGTGGCGCACATGTTTTCGCGGTTCAGGCCCAACACAATGTCATCGGGCAACTTGGCATTGGGTTGCAAAGGCGCGTTATGCCCCAGTTCCAGCATGCGCGCCATCAGCGCGGCCTGGCTGCCTTGGGCGTCCAGCACCGAATAGAAGCCCTTCTGCTGCCAGGCCTGCTTGCCAAATGCGTCGTAAAACAAACGGGTGGTCGGCGCGGCCTGGCTGCGTTCGCCGTCATACACCGGCATCTTGCTCGCGCCCCGCGCCGCGCCCTCGGCGCTGCCCAGGTTGAGCTGGCAGGCGGAGTCGTAGCAGGCATGGCAGGCCACGCACTTCTCGGTGAAAATCGGTTGAATGTCGCGGGTGTAGGAAATCGCCGGGGCGGGACCTGCTGCCTGCGCGGTACTGGCGATCAAGGCCAGGGCGGCGCTGACGATAAGACGAAGTGACATGTATCCGGTCCCGATTCAATGCATGCGCTGAAAAATTGCGATGATTCTACCGGGCCATCGCCCCTCACAACATGAGCGATATTCATGCAAAAGCCTGACATGCCGCAAATCCGCACAGGTTTGCTATGATCCATGCCCTCCGTAATGCCTGACCAGAGTAGTCCCATGTCCGATCGTAGCGCTCGTCTGCACGCCCTTCACCACGCCCTCAAGGAACGTATCCTGATCCTCGACGGCGGCATGGGCACGATGATCCAGAGCTATAAGCTGGAAGAGCACGATTACCGTGGCAAACGCTTCGCTGACTGGCCAAGCGACGTCAAGGGTAACAATGACCTGTTGGTGATTACCCGCCCTGACGTGATCGGCGGGATCGAGAAGGCCTACCTGGATGCCGGCGCCGATATCCTCGAAACCAACACCTTCAACGCCACGCGCATTTCCATGGCCGACTACGGCATGGAAGAGCTGGCCTACGAGCTGAACGTCGAAGGTGCACGCCTGGCGCGCAGGATCGCCGATGCCAAGACCGCCGAGAACCCGGACAAGCCACGCTTCGTTGCCGGCGTCCTGGGCCCGACCAGCCGCACCTGCTCGCTGTCGCCCGATGTGAACAACCCCGGCTACCGCAACGTCACCTTCGATGAACTGGTGGAAAACTACACCGAGGCTACCAAAGGCCTGATCGAAGGCGGCGCCGACCTGATCCTGATCGAGACCATCTTCGACACCCTCAACGCCAAGGCCGCGATCTTCGCCGTGCAGGGCGTGTTTGAAGCGCTGGATATCGAATTGCCGATCATGATCTCCGGCACCATCACCGACGCTTCTGGCCGTACCCTCTCGGGCCAGACCACCGAAGCATTCTGGAACTCGGTCGCCCATGCCAAGCCGATTTCCGTGGGCCTCAATTGCGCCCTCGGCGCCAGCGAGCTGCGCCCGTACCTGGAAGAGTTGTCCAACAAGGCCAACACCCATGTGTCGGCGCACCCCAACGCCGGCCTGCCCAACGAATTCGGCGAGTACGACGAGCTGCCATCGGAAACCGCCAAGGTCATCGAAGAGTTCGCTCAGAGCGGCTTTCTCAACATCGTCGGCGGTTGCTGCGGCACCACACCGGGCCATATCGAAGCCATCGCCAAGGCCGTGGCCGGTTACGCGCCGCGCCCGATCCCGGACATTCCCAAGGCCTGTCGCCTGTCGGGTCTGGAGCCGTTCACGATTGATCGCAGCTCGCTGTTCGTCAACGTCGGCGAGCGTACCAACATCACCGGTTCCGCGCGTTTTGCCCGTCTGATCCGCGAAGACAACTACACCGAAGCCCTGGAAGTCGCCCTGCAACAGGTGGAAGCCGGTGCCCAGGTGATCGACATCAACATGGACGAGGGCATGCTCGATTCGAAGAAGGCCATGGTGACCTTCCTCAATCTGATTGCCGGCGAGCCGGACATCTCCCGCGTACCGATCATGATCGACTCCTCCAAGTGGGAAGTGATCGAAGCCGGTCTCAAGTGCATCCAGGGCAAGGGCATCGTCAACTCCATCAGCATGAAGGAAGGCGTCGAGCAGTTCATTCATCACGCCAAGCTGTGCAAGCGCTACGGTGCCGCCGTGGTGGTAATGGCGTTCGACGAAGCCGGCCAGGCCGACACCGAGGCGCGCAAGAAAGAAATCTGCAAGCGCTCCTACGACATCCTGGTCAATGAAGTCGGCTTCCCGCCGGAAGACATCATCTTCGACCCGAACATCTTCGCGGTCGCCACCGGTATCGAAGAGCACAACAACTACGCCGTCGACTTTATCAACGCCTGCGCCTACATCCGCGACGAGCTGCCGTACGCGCTGACCTCCGGCGGCGTGTCCAACGTGTCGTTCTCGTTCCGTGGCAACAACCCGGTGCGCGAGGCGATCCACTCGGTGTTCCTGCTGTATGCAATTCGCAACGGCCTGACCATGGGCATCGTCAACGCCGGCCAGCTGGAGATCTACGACCAGATCCCGGCCGAGCTGCGTGACGCCGTGGAAGACGTGGTGCTCAACCGCACCCCGGAAGGCACCGACGCTCTCCTCGCCATCGCCGACAAGTACAAGGGCGACGGCAGCGTCAAAGAAGCCGAGACCGAGGAATGGCGCGGCTGGCCGGTGAACAAGCGCCTGGAACATGCGCTGGTCAAGGGCATCACCACGCACATTGTTGAAGATACGGAAGAATCCCGACAGTCGTTCGCACGCCCGATCGAAGTGATCGAAGGCCCGCTGATGTCCGGCATGAACATCGTCGGCGACCTGTTCGGCGCGGGCAAAATGTTCCTGCCCCAAGTGGTCAAGTCCGCCCGTGTGATGAAGCAGGCCGTGGCCCACTTGATTCCGTTCATCGAGCTGGAAAAAGGCGACAAGCCCGAAGCCAAGGGCAAGATCCTGATGGCCACGGTCAAGGGCGACGTGCATGACATCGGCAAGAACATTGTCGGCGTGGTGCTCGGTTGCAACGGCTATGACATCGTCGACCTCGGCGTGATGGTGCCGGCCGAGAAAATCCTGCAGGTGGCCAAGGAACAGAAGTGCGACATCATCGGGCTGTCCGGCCTGATCACCCCGTCCCTGGACGAGATGGTGCATGTGGCCCGCGAGATGCAGCGCCAGGACTTCCACCTGCCGCTGATGATCGGCGGTGCGACGACGTCCAAGGCGCACACAGCGGTGAAGATCGAGCCCAAGTACAGCAACGACGCGGTGATCTACGTCACCGACGCCTCCCGTGCGGTGGGCGTGGCTACGCAGTTGCTGTCCAAGGAATTGAAGGCCGGCTTCGTCGAGAAGACTCGCCTGGAATACATCGATGTACGTGAGCGCACCTCCAACCGCAGTGCGCGCACCGAGCGTCTGAGCTACCCGGTGGCAATCGCCAAGAAGCCGCAGTTCGACTGGAGCAGCTACACGCCGGTCAAGCCGACCTTCACCGGCTCCAGGGTGCTGGACAATATCGACCTCAACGTGTTGGCCGAGTACATCGACTGGACCCCGTTCTTTATCTCCTGGGACCTGGCCGGCAAGTTCCCACGCATCCTTACCGATGAAGTGGTGGGTGAAGCCGCCACCGCGCTGTACGCCGATGCCCAGGAAATGCTCAAGAAGCTGATCGACGAAAAACTCATCAGCGCCCGTGCAGTATTCGGTTTCTGGCCGACCAACCAGGTGCAGGACGATGACCTCGAAGTCTACGGCGAAGATGGCCAGCCGATTGCCAAACTGCACCACCTGCGCCAGCAGATCATCAAGACCGACGGCAAGCCGAACTTCTCCCTGGCCGACTTCGTCGCGCCCAAGGACAGCGGCGTGACCGACTACATCGGCGGCTTTATCACCACCGCCGGCATCGGCGCCGAAGAGGTGGCCAAGGCCTACCAGGACGCGGGCGACGACTACAACTCGATCATGGTCAAGGCCCTGGCCGACCGCCTGGCCGAGGCCTGTGCCGAGTGGCTGCACCAGCAGGTACGTAAAGAACACTGGGGTTACGCCAAGGACGAACAGCTGGATAACGAAGCGCTGATCAAGGAGCAGTACAGCGGTATCCGCCCTGCCCCAGGCTACCCGGCGTGCCCGGATCACACCGAGAAAGCCCAGTTGTTCCAACTGCTGGACCCTGAAGCCCGCGAGATGCAGGCCGGGCGCAGCGGCGTGTTCCTCACCGAGCACTACGCGATGTTCCCGGCGGCGGCGGTCAGCGGCTGGTACTTCGCCCACCCGCAGGCGCAGTACTTTGCCGTGGGCAAGGTCGACAAGGACCAGGTGACCAGCTACACCGCACGCAAGGGCCAGGACCTGGCCGTGACCGAACGCTGGCTGGCGCCAAACCTGGGTTACGACAACTAAGGCCCGCAGCCGATGCAGGCGTTATCGAACGCCTGCATCGGCCCGACCACTAACGCTGGAGTCGCTCTCGCTCCTGCCGCGTCAGCCGGATAGCCAGCGCGGTTTGTTGCTCGCTGCGCCTGGCACCCAGTTCTGCGTACTCCTTCAAATACGCTGGGCCTACCTCCGGAAAACGCTCCTCAAGTGCATCAATCTGCTTATCCAGCGCGTGGGCCAGCGCCGAGAACTCGTCGGCGTATTTGTTTTTCAAGTAATTAAGCCAATATTCACGGGTGATCAGTTTTTCATCGAAACCTGGTTCGCGTTCACGTGCCAGGACATCAACGTAGGCATCGTCGATATCGGCCTGGCTGACCTGTGCCAGGTCGGCATACAACATGCCCGAGGGCTGCCTGGGCAACTGTAGACGCTCGGCAAGGCCGATACGGTAAGCCAGCCGTACTTCGGCGGGATCGATATGCGGGCTGCGCTCGATAGCGGCCCGGGCAATGTCCTCCACCGCCTCCAGACGGATCATGCTCCTGGCCAGTGCCAGCAGCGCAGCGCCGTCTTGCGCCAGCTCAGACTCTCTAAGCGCATCGAACTCCAGGACGCTCATTTCAAGCTCGTTGAAAATCAGGATTCGACCGTCACCGCACGTAGCACCCGGTATAAGGGCCGTCGCCCTGGCGAATATGTACCGCCTCAGTTGCAGACTATCGCCCATCGCGTCCAGCACCGCCCATACTCGCCGCCTCAACTCGGCAGGAAACTGAAGAAAGTCTACGGTGTCCGCCAACCGGGAAAGCACAAAGAAAAAGTCCGCGCTGCCCTCTTCAGCCACGAGTACATCCCACGCGGCATGCCTGGGGGAGTCAGCCTCCAGCGTGGCAAACCAACGGTTTTTCTGGACGTGCACAGGCTCAATGTCCGGGTGATTTTGAAAGACGTGCTCCGCCCCGGAAAACTCGGCTTCACTGGTCGAACGAGAGGGGTTGATAAGGCCTTCCAGCTCCTGGGCGGAATACCCCAGGCCATTGCCGGTCTGGAGCAGATAGGTGCGTAAATCTTCAAGCTCATGCAGCCCAAGCTCATTTCCCGAGAGCGTGGTGCCGGCCATCAATTGTTGATGCCGCGGCTCCAGGGCGGCGGCAGGGATAGTCTCGATCCAGTTGTTGCCCAGGTCCATCTGACGCAGCCGTGGCAGCTCAAGCACAGCGCTCGGCCAATCCTCCAGGAGGTTGTGCTGCAGGTTCAGTGTTTCAAGCCTGTTCAAGCCCGTGGCATCCACCCGTCTAAGGATATTGCCGCTCAGGTCCAACCATGCCAGTTCAGGCATATTGCCCAGGAGCGGCTGTAATACGATCGAGTTACGCAGTCGGTTACCGCTGAAGTCCAGCCGGCTTAACCAATGAAATTCGTTGAGCACGTTCGGCAAGACGGGCAGCGCGTTATGACTGAGCGTCAAGTTTTTTACATGGGCGAAACTGCGCAGAAACCCGCTGGAGCCCTCTGCCGTCAGGGCGACGCCGCTCAGGTCAAGCTCGTTTACATGCGCGAAATAAGCCGGCACGGCAGGTAGATCCCCCAACGTCAGGCCCGACAAGCTCAATTGTTGAGCGCTCTCTGGCACAAACGCCGAGGGTTCTGCCCGCAACGTGAAACGCCAACCCTGCAGCAATCGATCCGCCGCCCTGCGCCGGTCCAGCGCACTGATCCCGCTTTCACTCTGATAATCCTCAGCACCGATCCACTGATTCAACAGCGATACCCACTCGTCGTATTGCCTCTCCCACTCGACCAATTTGGCCTCGACCTTAAACGCGTCGTGACCGCTGACACCCAACTCATCCCTCCATGCCTGCGCCTGGGCGTCGTCCAGCGAAGGGTTCAGACGTTGCAGCCGCTCGGCTGGGGTTGGCCTGACACGCGCGGGGTCTGAGATACCGGGCAGCGCAGTGAGCCACTCGGGACGCTGGTGAAGGTCATCCGGAAAATACTCAGGGTCGCCTCCGGTCAATCCCTGAAACAGCAGGTCGTGGGGTATGCCCAATGGGTTTTCCAACGTGTCCATTGGGTGATCCTGGGTGTAGCGTCGCGCAAACAACCGCGCTTGCGCACGTGCTTGAGTGGTAAGGCGGCAGCCCCGCAGGCTGGTGCCGAGCAGCAAGGGATCATGCCCCTCCAAGGCCGCCTCGGGGATAGCGGTCACCGCACTGTGGCTCAGGTCCAGACGTTCCAGGTGTTGCCAGCCTTGCGGCCAGGCGTTAATTGCACTGTGACTCAGGTCCAGGCTACGCAGTTGTTCGAGACTGCGCGCATCCAGACTGCCGATTGGGTTGTACTGCAATTGCAAGGATGAAAGCTGCGGGAACGTGTTCAACCGGGCTTGTGTGGACGCAGTAATGACCAACCTGTTGCGCGAAAGGTCCAACTGTCTGAGGGTTTCAAATCGAGTGAGTGTCGACGGCAGTTCCGTCAGGTTGTTCCCTGCAAGGCTGACGGCCTGGAGCCCGGTAAAATGGTCGAGCCACGGGTTGATGGCTTCGAGGGGGGCACCTGCACCGCTCAAGTTCAGGTCGCGAACATGGGCAAAACCGGCCGTCGGCAACGGCGGCAAAGCACCCAGCCGACTTCCTGACAGATCGAGCCGCGAGCCTGCCGGCGCATCGCCCTCGAAATGGCCGGGCTGACCAGGGGTGATAAAGCGCTGCGCTAAACCCGCACGCCAACACTCCAGCAGCTTTTCGGCGGCCATATCCCGGGACGCATCTTGCTGCCGCCATTGTTCAAGCTCTGCGGCCAGTCGCTGATATTCTTCACGGACCGTGTTCACACGCGCCACACGCATCGGCGGCGACAACCCCTGCTCGCTGAATTCGGCCATGGCACTCGAAACAAAAACCGGATCACCGTTCCAGAGGCCTCTCAGCACCCCCTCGCAATAGTCCCGCACCAGCCGGGCCTCATCCATCAGATGGGCGGGGTTGCCCTGCAAGTGATCAAACACTGCTTTGAAGTCCTGGGATTCAAACCCTGCCCAATTCATCTGCAAACCGCGCCACACGCGCTCATGCCCGCTGAACATCTCAGGCGGCACCGAATGCAATCGGGTACCCGAGAGATCGAGGGACTCAAGGTGCTCAAGCGCAGTGACGCCACGCGGCCAAGCCCCCAGGGCCCCCGACACGGTCAAGCGACGCAATGATGTCAACTCGCTGACGTCCAGCGTTTGAAGAGCCCCCCCGAGAACCAGCTGCTCCAGCCCCGCCATTCGGTTGATAGCCTGCAACGCCTCACTGGAATACGTGAGTGAAGGCCCTTGAATCAACAGTTCGGTAATACCGGGCAGGCTTGGCAACCGAGCGGCCACCGCGTCCAGGTCCATGGGGTTAACGTAGAGTTCAAGACGCTGTAAACGGGGTAACAACCGGTGCAAAGCCTCGCTCCCCTCGGCAAGCAATCTGGCGCCTGATAACGACGCTGTACGCACATGGGAAAAGTCTGCCTCCAGCGTCGGCAGCGGCTGCGCCCCGCGAATGTTCAGAACCGCACTGGGCGCGCGATCCCGGTCCAGGCCCTGGCGCCAACAGCCGATCACATCGTTGGCAACACGTGAGCGATAACCATCCTGCCCGGCCCATTGCGCGAGCCTGAGCTGTAATGCCGCCAGTTCGCGTTGACGCGAGGAAAGCATCTGCGAAACCTGCGCATCGCTTTCACCGTCGCGCCTTCGAGACCACAAAAATGCCTCAGCCTCCTCTTCAGGGATATTCGGATAGACACTGCGTAACTGACGAATCAACTGTTCACTCAGGAAAAAAGCCTTGCTCCTGCCCGACAACTCATAGCCCAAACGCCCGCTCGGCAGACGCCATGTGGGCTTTGACCTCGGGATACGCAGCTTGAACACTTGATTGGCCACAACGTCTCGGTGCGACCTGGCATACGCGGCCAACGCCTGTTGTAAATCGGCGCCCTGGCTGGTCGACGGCAGCGCCAGCGCTTGACGGGTTTCGTCCGGCAAGGCATGCATGATTGACGCATAGAAGTTACGACCATGGGGGGGCAATTCATTCAGCGCCTTGCCGGCCGCGTCAACGGCTTGAAAACGCTCGTCGATCTTGATCAGGTATCTGCGCATTGCCGCGCTTTCTTCGCCTATGCCGGCCTTCAATGGTCCGTTGATATGACCTTCGCGTATTTCCAGGCGCAGCCCCTCAGGCCACCCTGGCAGGCGCGCAAGGGTATGCAGGGCCAGCCAGTCGCTGTCGACGCCGGCTAGCCTGTCCCGATGCAGCCCGCTGAGTGCCCGTCCAAGGCGCCCCTGTTGCGCAGCGGTACGCGCGGCGAGATCAAGGCGCTCTGCGGCGTTGCCGATATCCAGGTCGAGCAGTTGCGCGTGCGCTCGTCTTGACAACGAGGGGAACCGCCGGTGCAGCGAACCGGTGGCGGCGTGGTGCGGGTTTCTTGCGCGCAACAGAGCGCTGAACAAGGCCTGCTGTCTTTGCAGCGCCACGTCTGCAAGCCTCTCATTGAAGACCTGCGTTCTGGTGGCCCCACCCCAGGTTGACTCGCTGCCCAACAGCTGGGCGGCTTCGTCTTCGCTCAGGCCAGCCAAGACAGTCGATGCGAGCTTGCCTTGGAATACATCGTCAATACTGATTTTGAGAGTGGCCTGGTTAGCGCCCGGTGAAAGAGGCCGACCATGGCGCACGGAGCGCCCGCTGAAAATCCTCGTTTCCTGGACCTGAAGTGGCTCTTTCAAAGGGGCACCAGACCACTCATCGATCAGCGGGGTAACCGGTTCGAAACGGCTGCCCAATTGGCCCAACGCGCAGTTAGCCGCGTCCTCGCCTAGCGGGCCAGTGCTACCCACCAGTTGCTCGATGGGCGTCTTGCCGACATCGACACGCGGGTGCCCCACGGGTTCAGAACCTGCAAACACCTCCAATACCTTTGCCTGCGGCCAGCCTGGCATTTCGACCACGAGACCCAACGCGTACTCATAGCCAGCGTCCCTCGGTGTTCCCCGACGAATCTGGCCGATCAGCTCATCAACCTGCTGGTCGACCTTGAAATCCTCCAGGGTATCGGCCAGCACCGCCGGCACAGGCAAGCCGTCCATGTGCACTTTTCGCAACTGGTCGTCGCTGACACCGCTTATTTCACCCACGGCGCTCAGGGTTTCATCAGAAAAACCCTCCGCGCAATGCCCCAGGCGACGCAGCAGCTTCAGGCGCTCCCACGACAGCGGATACTCATGAATATGTCGCCATGCACCTTCGCCGTTATGCTCAAGGATTGGCTGGTAAGCGGTGTCGTCTTGCGGATGCCTGATTCGCCATTTGCGCAGATCGGCGTCAAAGCTCGTTTCGTAGAATGATCCATCAATACGGATGTAAGTCTTGCCTCCACGCATGTACTGACCCGTCGCATCAGGCCGGACTGCTGAATCAAACACCACGTCGCTCCTGTAGGGAACCAGGTCAGGCTTCCACAGACGCGCCTTACCGTCAGGCAGGCTGACCCTTACCGTGCCTTCAATGACCGGTTCGACCCTTGGTCTGCTCAGGGCCTTACCCACGCCGGCCGTCACCCCGATCAAGGCGAGGTTTTCTGCCAGGTCGATCAGGTGCACCTTGGCCGCTTTGCGATCGCCTTCACTCCACTCTGACACCGCCTCGAACGTCTCGTACAACAGCTGTGCGACCATGACCCCCAGCATGATTGCACCCAACACAGGCACGAACCCGGCAACGAAACCCAGTACGAACACCCCCACATTGAGAAACATCGCCAGTTTTCGCTGACGCACCCTGGCATCGACGTCCGCGGTGGGGACGGCATAACTGGCGGCGTCCGACACAACCTTGTCTCGGTTTTGATTGTAGAGATACGTCCAAAGATCAATGGCGTCAGCGCCCGCCGGACTGTCCTTGAACACCAGGGCTGCGGGTGCCAGATAGGGCGCCGGGTTTGGCACCTGGGGAGATCGAGGCAAGGGTGGGAAATTTTTGAGTCGAAAAGGCGTCATGCGACTGACCAACTCATACATATCGCCTATGCCGGGAAACGTGGAACCGATTTTCTCGCGAAAAGTCGCGTCTGCGGCATCCTGCGTGAACTCACTGAAGTAACGCGGCCAATCGGCATGGCTCACGAACTGACTGAAAAAACGCTGGTAAGCCGTGGGGCCTGTCACCCGCTGTGTGGGGGCGCCTGGCGTGATAAACCGGTCGTTCAACGTCGCAAGCATGTGGTCGTAATCGCGATAGCGCTTCAGCGGGTGGTACGGGTCATGGGGTATGTAGAGAATGGGGTAATCAACCTTCTCACCCGCCATGACCTGAAACATCACGCAGCCGGTGATTCGCAGATTCATCAGGCCAACGTCGCGAACCAGCACGGTTTGCGCCCCGATACGGGGTGAGCGCTCGCCTTCGATGACGCGAAGCAGCATGGCGTAGACATCGTCGTCGATATCCTGCTGCAACAAAGCCAATTCGGCGGCGGCCCGCATCGCGGCCTTTTGGCTGAGGGCGAATTGCAACCTCAGGGTGGCCTCGACAGAAGCCTCGGTGGGGTGAAAAAACCGCTTGAGATAGGCCTGATACTGCCCGCCAATATTCAACTGCCGGCACAGTGTCAGAAATTGATGGACTTTCAGCCCCCCCAGGCGCACCGGTAACAGCGGCTCAGAAAGCGATCCTGTTTGCCATCTGAAGCCGGAGGACGAATGAAAAAAACCCTCTTCACACTCGCTCGCCTCGAAGTTGTGGAGCGCGGCCTGAAACAGCTCAAGCTTCAAATAATCATAGGTGCGCGCTTCGATATTCAGATAGCTCACTTGCAGCGACTTTCTGAGACTTATCCAGGTGGACAGCCCGCCGGCAAGCTCAACGCCGTACTGATCCTTGAGTGCCTTTACCAGTAACGGTCGGCCGAACGTCTCGATGCCCTGCAAGGCTGACATCGTCTTATCCAGCACCGATTGTTCGGTGAAGCTCTCAAGTACGCAATCGTGCACTCGCTGACGCCGCTGTGGGGTTGCGCGCCAATACGCCTGCGCCAGCGTTGTATCGGCTTTACTGAGTGCCTCACGACGCTGCGGTGTGGCATCGATCAGCCACGGTGGGACAGCTGCTATCAATGACTTGGCATGAATGCTCGCGGATGCGCCTGCCGCCCGTGCAGGCACGTTTGTCTGGGGAACTACCGACATACTGACTCTCCTGATAATGAAGAGACCAGTTGATCACCGCGCGCGGGCGCATCCGAAGTACTTAGCTATGACGTTTCCTGAACTATCCTGTGGGTGGCACCGCGCCGATACCACCCGACCTGCGGAGGCTTCATGGACACCCCGGACAATAAACCGCCGACCTTATGGCAGATGCTGCAGAGCGTCATGGCTGCGGCCATTGGCGTGCAAAGCGGCAAGAACCGCGCGCGCGACTTCACCCACGGCAAACCCAGCCACTTCGTGGTCCTGGGGATTGTGTTCACAGCCGTGTTTGCGCTGACCTTGTTTGGCATCGTCAAGCTGGTGCTGCACCTGGCCGCTGCCTAGCGCAGCAGCAACTGCAGGCTGAACGGGTAACGGTAGGATGCTGACTTGCCCTGGGCGGACAGCGCACGAAAATTCACCGGTGCCGTGTGCCCCAACAAGCGCCGCGCCTGGGGAATGTCGATCAATTGGAACAACGCCAACTGGCGGTCGCGCCCACCGTGGGCGCTGATATCCACGCCCTTGGCATCATCATTGATCAGCACCATGGCCCACCCGCCTACGGTGAAATGCCCGGCGACCAGGCTCGACAAGCGACCGTCCAGGCGCGCCTGCAGGATCTCGGGTGAACTGTTGACCGCACTGAACAGCACGTCCTTACCCGGTAACCGCCCACTGGCCTGCAACGCCTGCATGGCGCCCAGGGCCATCTGATCGTTGGCCGACCACACCAGCGCCGTCTGCGGGTAGCGCTTGAACAGTTGCGTCGCTTGCTCGAAGGCGCGCTCGCGGTTCCACTCGCCGTAGACCAACTGGCGCAGGCGCGCCTCGGGATGCTCGGCCAGTGCTCGACGCAGGCCCCGCTCGCGCAACTGCGCTCCCGGGGTGGTCTTGGCGCCGGAAAAGGCCAACAGGTCGAGGGATTGGCCCGGCGCAACCGGCCCGTGCTGGCGCAACAGGTCACGCAGCATCAGGTAGCCCGCCTCTTCATCGTCAGCGACCAGGCTGCCGATCAAACGGATACCACTGCGGGTGCCCAACAGTTGCTCTTGATCGACGGTCAGTGCGCTGTTCACCATCAGCAGCTTGACGCCACTGCCCTCGGCCATGCGCAGGATCTGCGGGGCGACGTACTGCTCATTGACCAGCACCAGGTAATCCGGACGCTGGCTGCCTTGCAGCACCTCACGCGCCTGAAGCAGCGTGTTGGCAACATCGCGCTCGCCATAACGCACACGCAAATCCAGGCCGAGGTCCTTGGCGGCGGCCTGCATGAATTGCGTGTAGCTGACCCAGAAGGTTTCGGTCGACATGCCCGGATTGAGAAACACCACCGACGTGGCATGGGCCATCGCCCCGTACGTCGATCCCAGCAACCAGACACACGTAATCAACACCTTCAACATGGACGCTTGAGCCTCGAAATTAGGCCGCCATGATAGTGGCAATGCCTAAACCAATCGAGGCTCAATCAACGTCCTTTATTGGTGGCTGACCCAGAAAACGGCGGTTCCCACCACCAGAATGATCAAGAACAGAATGGCCCAGGCATCCACGGTACTGTCGGGTTTACGGGCTTTTGTCGGATTGCTCATCGCATCGCCTCTTGTCGGTTTTATAGGTGATTGCACTAAGACTCGCTCACAGTAAAGTCGACGATTGCCCGCATGACAAATGTGGATATCCCGATAACCGTTCTCATTAGTCATTTTGGTTATTTCCATATACCCAAACATCACTTTTGCGCATAAACGCAAACTGGTATCGTGCGCCGGCTCCGTTGGGAGTGCGCGGCCGTGCGCGCAGATTTGCCGAGAACAGGACCTATATGTACGTATACGACGAATACGATCAGCGCATCATCGAGGACCGCGTCAAGCAGTTCCGTGATCAGACCCGACGCTACTTAGCAGGTGAACTGAGCGAAGAAGAGTTCCGCCCTCTGCGCCTGCAAAATGGCCTTTATGTTCAGCGCTTTGCGCCGATGCTGCGGGTGGCCGTGCCCTACGGCCAACTGACTTCACGCCAGATGCGCATGATGGCCAGGATTGCCCGCGACTTCGACAAAGGCTATGCCCACATCAGTACCCGCCAGAACGTGCAGTTCAACTGGCCGGCCCTGGAAGATGTGCCGGACATCCTGGCTGAACTGGCCACCGTGCAGATGCACGCCATTCAGACCAGCGGTAACTGCCTGCGCAACGTGACCACCGACCAATTCGCCGGCGTTGCTGCCGACGAACTGATCGACCCTCGCCCATGGTGTGAAATCATCCGTCAATGGACCACCTTCCACCCGGAATTCGCCTACCTGCCGCGCAAGTTCAAGATCGCCGTCAACGGCTCGACCTCGGACCGCGCAGCCATCGAAGTCCACGACATCGGCCTGGAGCCGGTGTACAACGCCGCTGGCGAGTTGGGCTTCCGTGTGCTGGTCGGTGGCGGCCTGGGCCGTACGCCGGTGGTGGGTGCATTCATCAACGAGTTCCTGCCATGGCAGGATCTGTTGAGCTACCTCGACGCCATCCTGCGGGTCTACAACCGCTACGGCCGTCGTGACAACAAGTACAAGGCCCGGATCAAGATCCTGGTCAAGGCGCTGACCCCCGAGGTGTTCGCCCAGAAAGTCGACGCCGAGATGGAACACCTGCGCGGCGGCCAGACCACCCTGACCGAAGCCGAAGTGCATCGCGTTGCCAAGCATTTCGTCGATCCCGAGTACAAGGCCCTGGCCAACCAGGACGCCGAAATCGCCGAGCTGGAACGCCAGCATCCAGGCTTTGCCCGCTGGCGTGGCCGCAACACCCTGGCGCACAAAAAGCCGGGCTATGTGGCGGTGACCCTGTCGCTGAAACCGACCGGTGTTGCACCGGGCGACATCACCGACAAGCAGCTGGACGCCGTCGCCGACCTGGCTGACCGCTACAGCTTCGGCCAACTGCGTACCTCTCACGAGCAGAACATCATCCTTGCGGACGTTGAGCAGAGCCAACTGTTCACCCTGTGGGGCGAGCTGCGCGAAGGCGGTTTCGCCACGCCGAACATCGGCCTTTTGACCGACATCATCTGCTGCCCGGGTGGCGACTTCTGCTCCCTGGCCAACGCCAAGTCGATCCCGATTGCCGAATCGATCCAGCGCCGTTTCGACGACCTGGACTACCTGTTCGACATCGGCGAGCTGGACCTGAACATTTCCGGTTGCATGAACGCCTGTGGTCACCACCACGTCGGCCACATCGGCATCCTGGGCGTGGACAAGAAAGGCGAAGAATTCTACCAAGTGTCCCTGGGTGGCAGCGCCAGCCGCGATGCGAGCCTGGGCAAGATCCTCGGCCCGTCCTTCGCCCAGGAAGCCATGCCCGAGGTGATCGGCAAACTGATCGATGTGTACATCGAACAGCGCACCGAAGATGAGCGTTTCATCGACACCTACCAGCGCATCGGCATTGACCTGTTCAAGGAGCGCGTCTATGCAGCGAATCATTAAGAACAACGAAGTCCTCGACGAAACCTGGCACCTGCTGCCCAAGGACGCAAGCTTCGACGGCATCTCCAACTGCGACGACCTGATCGTGCCGTTGGCGCTGTGGCGCGAACACGGCCACGCCCTCAAGGCCCGCGACGGCGGCCTGGGTGTGTGGCTGGACGCCGATGAAGAAGCCGAAGAGATCGGCGCCGACGTGGAACACTTCCAGGTCATCGCGCTGAATTTCCCGGCCTTCACCGACGGTCGCAACTACTCCAACGCCCGCCTGCTGCGTGACCGCTACGGTTACAAGGGCGAGCTGCGGGCGATTGGCGACGTGCTGCGCGACCAGTTGTTCTACCTGCGCCGCTGCGGGTTCGATGCCTTCGCCCTGCGCGCAGACAAAGACCCGTACGAAGCGCTGGAAAGCCTCAAGGACTTCTCGGTGACGTACCAGGCTGCAACGGATGAGCCGCTGCCGCTGTTTCGTCGCCGGTAAGTTTGCGGACATGAAAAAGCCCTGGCATGCCAGGGCTTTTTCATGGCTGAAGTTTGATCGACGCCAGCACCTGTTTCTGTCCCATGGAGCATGGGACGCCTTCCGGCTGCGCACGTACGGCCTCAATCACTCCCAGCAACTGGGCTTTGCTGTGGACCAGTTGCGCCTGCATCACTTCGATCTGCGCCACCTTGCTCTCCAAGGCCAGGATGAGCTCGTCGCGCTTGTGCTCCCCCGGCGCGGGCATCAACGCCTTGAGTTCCTGCAAGGTAAACCCGGCCTGTTGCGCGCTCTGGATCAACTGCAAGGTTTGCAACGCGTCTTCTGAATAGCGCCGATAGCCATTGGCTTGGCGTCCCACCTGACTGATCAAGCCTTCACTCTCGTAAAAGCGGATGCGCGAAGCCGCCAGGCCGCTCTGTTTTGCCAGCTCACCAATATTCATCACAACGCCTGCTTGACATTAAAGTTAACTTTAAGCTTAGCCTGAGGCCTCCCCTACTCAGGAGTCAACGCATGTCACCTTTTGAAGCCTTGCAACTGCCCAACGGCCAAGTCATCGCCAACCGCATCGCCAAGGCGGCGATGGAAGAAAACATGGCCGATATCAACCAGGCGCCGTCCCGCGAATTGAAGCAGTTGTACAAGGCCTGGGCAGACGGCGAACCCGGCCTGCTGTTGACCGGCAATGTGATGATCGACCGCCACGCCATGACCGGCCCCGGCGGCGTGGCCCTGGAAAACGAGCAACACCTGGACAGCTTTCGCGAATGGGCCGATGTGGCGCGCAACAAGGGCGTGCACTTCTGGGTGCAGCTCAGCCATCCAGGGCGCCAGACCATGGCCAATCTCGGCCAGCAAGCGTTGGCGCCGTCCGCCATTGCCCTCGACCTGGGCAGTTTTTCCAAGATGTTCGCCAAGCCCAAAGCCATGAGCGAAGACGATATCCAGGACGTGATCCAGCGCTTCGCCACCAGCGCACGCCTGGCCGAGAAAGCCGGCTTTACCGGCGTGCAGATCCACGGCGCCCACGGCTATCTGCTGAGTCAGTTTCTCTCGCCCTTGAGCAACCACCGCACTGACCGCTGGGGCGGCTCGCTGGAAAACCGTGCGCGCCTGCTGCTGGAAGTGATTCACGCCGTGCGCGCCAGCGTCAGCCCGTCGTTTTGCGTGGCGGTCAAACTCAATTCTGCGGATTTCCAGCGCGGCGGCTTTGACGAAACCGATGCGCGGGCAGTGGTGGAAATGCTCAACCCATTACCCATCGACCTGCTGGAACTGTCCGGCGGCAGCTATGAAGCGCCCGCCATGCAAGGCGAAGCACGGGACGGTCGCACGCTCGCCCGTGAAGCGTACTTCCTTGAATTTGCCGCCCAAATGGCCAGCGTCGCCAGCATGCCCGTGATGGTCACCGGGGGCATTCGCCGCCTGCCTATCGTGCAGCAAGTGCTGGACAGCGGCATCGCCATGGCCGGTATCGCCACCGCCCTGACGCTGGAACCGCAACTGATCAAACACTGGCGCGAAGGTCGCGACCTCAACCCGCAACTCAAGCCGATCGACTGGAAGCGCAAGCCCCTGGCCTCGCTCGCCACGCTCGCCGTGGTGCGCAACCAGATGCGCCGCCTCAGCCGTGGTCGGCGGCCCAACCCCAAGGTGATGCCCTGGTTGGCACTGGCGTGTGACCAATGGTTTATCGCCCGCCGCACACGGCAATACCGCGCTGCCATGACGCAATCTTCACATTAAAGAAGGAGCATTCGTCGTGATCGAACTGTCCCCTATTGATCAGCAGCTTTTAACCTCACTGACGATTGGAGTGCTTCATGGCGAAAATCAACCTGGCCCAGCAACTGGCGACCACCCTTGAACAGGCGGGCATCAAGCGCATCTGGGGCCTGACCGGCGACAGCCTCAACGGTCTCACCGATGCGCTGCGCACCATGGACAGTATCGAGTGGATGCACGTGCGCCACGAAGAAGTCGCCGCCTTTGCCGCCGGCGCAGAGGCCGCCGCCACCGGCGAGTTGTCGGTGTGCGCCGGCAGTTGCGGGCCGGGAAATCTGCACTTGATCAATGGTCTGTTCGACTGCCATCGCAACCATGTACCGGTGCTGGCGATTGCCGCACAGATTCCGTCCTCGGAAATCGGCCTGAACTACTTCCAGGAGACCCATCCCCAGGAACTGTTCAAGGAGTGCAGCCACTTTATAGAGCTGGTCACCAACCCCGCGCAGATGCCCCAGGTGCTGCATCGCGCCATGCGCTCGGCGATCCTCAATCGCGGCGTGGCGGTGGTGGTGATTCCGGGGGATGTGTCGCTGCTGGAAGTCGAAGACACCCTCAAGCCGTGGCCGGCCCTGCACGCGCCACGCACCTTGCCGGCAGAGGCCGATCTGCTGCAATTGAGCGAGATCCTCTCGCGCAGTGAAAAAGTCACGCTGCTGTGTGGCAGCGGCTGTGCAGGCGCCCATGCGCAAGTGGTGGCCCTGGCGGACATGCTGGGGGCGCCGGTGGTGCACGCCCTGCGCGGCAAGGAACATGTGGAATGGGATAACCCGTTTGATGTGGGCATGACCGGCCTGATCGGTTTCAGCTCCGGTTACCACGCCATGCTCGACTGCGACACGCTGATCATGCTCGGCACCGACTTCCCGTATCGCCAGTTCTACCCCACCGATGCAAAAATCATCCAGGTCGACCGCAATCCGCAGGCACTGGGCCGTCGCGCTACCTTGGACCTGGGTATCGCCGCGGATGTCAGCGAAACCATCGATGCCCTGCTGCCGCGCTTGACCCGCAAGACGGATCGCAGCTTCCTTGAGACCTCGTTGAAGCATTACGTAAAAGCCCGCCAGGGGCTGGACGACCTTGCGCAACCGTCCAAGGCCAATCGACCGATCCATCCGCAATACGTTGCGCGACTGCTCAGTGAGCTGGCAGACGATGACGCGATCTTTACCGCCGATGTCGGCTCACCCACGGTCTGGGCGGCGCGCTACCTGAAGATGAACGGCAAGCGCCGCCTGATCGGCTCGTTCAACCATGGCTCCATGGCCAACGCGATGCCCCAGGCGATTGGCGCGCAGGCCGCATTTGCGGGTCGGCAAGTGATTTCCATGTCCGGCGACGGCGGTTTCGCCATGCTGATGGGGGATTTCATCTCGCTGGCGCAGCTGAAGTTGCCGGTCAAAGTCATCGTATTTGATAACTCGTCACTGGGATTTGTCGCCATGGAGATGAAGGCCGCGGGTTATCTGGACACGGGCACCGAGCTGAAGAATCCGGATTTCGCGGCGATGTCCAACGCCATGGGAATTCTCGGCATTCGCGTGGAGCAATCCGCAGATCTGGAACCCGCCCTGCGCCGCGCCCTGGCCCACGATGGCCCGGTGCTGGTGGATGTGGTAACCGCCACTCAGGAACTGGTGATGCCGCCGAGCATCAAGCTGGAACAGGCCAAGGGGTTCAGCCTGTATATGCTCAAGGCGGTGATGAGTGGGCGTGGCGATGAGGTGATCGAATTGGCGCGGACTAACT
This sequence comes from Pseudomonas sp. SR18, assembly GCF_023701505.1. Lineage (NCBI taxonomy): Bacteria > Pseudomonadati > Pseudomonadota > Gammaproteobacteria > Pseudomonadales > Pseudomonadaceae > Pseudomonas > Pseudomonas sp. SR18. The sequence continues at coordinate 171,504 of NZ_JAMQAU010000006.1, forward strand.
GGCTGCGCTGATCTGAACAGAGCGCACGTTTTGGTTCGTAGAGACCGTCTTCACCCTCACCGGGCAAGCGCCCGTTGCGCCCCCCCCCCCGTAGCAGCTGTCGAGCCTTGGCGAGGCTGCGTGACGGACGCGTTGACACCCCGCGATCTGCGGGGCGCCCAACGCAGCCTCGCTTGCGCTCGGCAGCTGCTACAGAACGGCGGGGGTACTCGGCTGTTGCTACGCATTATCCTGTGCAACTTGCGTAGATGCCTATGCAGCCTGTTTTTCTACCCATTGTGCGTAGGCATCAATGAAGGTCTGCAAAAACGGCTTGGTCTTTTCTGACACCTTGCCCGACTCATCAAACACACTGCCCGCCCCACCCAGGTAGGCTTCCGGCTGCTGCATGCACCACACATCCAGGAACACCAGGGACTGGCGCAGATGGTGGTTGGCGCCAAAGCCGCCAATGGCGCCCGGCGACACGCTGATGATCGCTCCCGGTTTGCCGCTCCAGGCGCTTTTTCCATAAGGGCGGGAACCCACGTCAATCGCATTCTTTAATGGGGCCGGCACCGAGCGGTTGTATTCCGGTGTCACGAACAGCACCGCGTCGGATGAACTCACCTGTTTGCGGAAAGTACTGTAGGCTGCCGGCGGTGAATCAGTGTCGATGTCTTCGTTGTAGAGCGGCAGATCGCCGATTTCGACAATGCTCAACTTCAGATTGGCCGGAGCCAGTTCGGCCAATGCCAACGCGACCTTGCGGTTGATCGACTGTTTTCTCAAGCTGCCAACCAGGACGGCAATCGTGTAGACCTTGCTCATGGAGGTTTTCCCGATGTCTGACTAATGGAGCTTGTAGTTATAGAGACTTCACGACGGGTTCACCAGAATGTTTTGAGATTCCTCCAGGCGTTTGCGTCGCACGCTGCTGCGTAGGAAGTGTCTGAAAACCTCAATGAATAGTATTTTTTTTGTGTAGGCAAACTACCTCTCTTTATGGCGGTCTACAGAACCGTAAATCGAGTGTTTATCTCCAGAGGTTCTAAACAGATGGCAGCAGTACTTGTCGGACAGTTCCATGCCAGAGACGCGGAAGGCCGCGTGTATTCCGTGCATGAGTTCCAGGAATCCAACCCGGCGCAAGCCGACTTGGCTGGCTCGACGCCCACCACGACCTACAAGCTGGCCATTGGCGACCGTGTAGAAAAACTGGAAGGCGATGAGTTCAAACTGATCCAGTCGGGCATCATTATTGTCCGCGAATCGCAAACCACCCTCGCGTCATAAGATCTCGCCTTGATGACCTGCTCAGTCCTGGCCATTGATGGCATCGACTGGGCCGGGGTGATCAAGGGCTGCGGATTTCCGTGACCTCAAGACCCTGCTCGCTCTGCTTGAGCGTCACCAGCAAGTGCCCCCGCTCCCCTTCAACGGCGTACACCGTGCGCGTGTAGCCTGACGTGTTGTAGGCGGGATATGCCTCCACCTGCCTGACCAGAGTAACCCCCAACACCGCCCCCACCTGCTCGCCCACCTGTTCCTGGGCACGGATAAACGCTTCGAGCGCGAGGCTCTGCGGTGTGTCGTCGTGATTGCTGAAGAGATAAGCCGCCGCGCACCCTACGGTCACCAGGACCAGGAGTTGCTTGGCCGTTACCCCGAAGAACGTCGAGGGAATAGGCATTTGAGACCAGACCTGTTTTTGTTGTAAGTGCCGGTATCCGGCTTTGGTCGTTGATGATCAGACAAGCCATTCTAGTGAGGTCGTGATTGAACGCCAGTGGCACAGGCGACCTGCACCGTCTTTTTTACGCACGACCACTTGTACCATTGAAACCCTACTGCACTGCACATAGACTCCGGCCATGCGTTTACGTCATCTCGAAGTGATTCAGGCCATCTTGCAGACCGGACACCTCGGCACGGCCGCCGAATGGTTGCAGCTCCCCGTGGGCGATGTGGAGGCGTCGCTCAAGGAAGCCGAGCAGCAACTGGGTTTTATGCTGTTCGCCAGCGTACGCGGGCGCTTGCAGGCAACGCGGGAAACCCTGGCGTTGCAGGCAGAAATCGCCCATGTGTACGAAGCGTTGGAGCCGGTGCAACGGCTGGCCAGCCGCCTGAAACACCATCACGCCCCACCCCTGCGAGCGCTCTGCACCCCGCCCCTGGCCAATCAACTGTTGCCGCACAGCATCGCGGTGCTGCGCCGACGTTTCCAGGACACCCCCTGCAACCTGTCGAGCCAGCCCACACGAGAAATCGTCAGGAGCCTGTTGCTGCACGAGGCCGACGTCGGCCTGAGCCTGCATGACCCGGAACACCCGCAAATCCTCAGCACCGTGCTCGCCCAGGGCAAACTGCAGCTACTCGCACCCCACGGTTGGCTCAAGCCCAAGCAAAAGTACATTGCGCTGCAGGACCTGGCCGGGCAGTCGATGATCGGGCTGGAGGGGCAAGACCCACTCAGCCGCCTGCTGGACGCCAAGCTGCAAGCCCTTCGGCCACTGCCGGTGGTGCAAACCCGCGTGCAGACCTACCAGATGATGCGCAGCATGGTGGAGGCGGGAGAAGGCCTGGCGATTGTCGACCCGTTCACCGCGTTCGGCGCACGGGAGGCCGGGCTGGATGCATGCCCGGTGTCGCCGCCGATCACGATCCATCTGTACGCGCTGACCCTCAAGGATGGGATGGCTTCTGCAGCCTTGAATGCATTGCTGGAGATTGTCACGCAGAAGGCTGAAAGCCTGCTGTTGGGTTAAGTCTTGTCGACTTCGGATTTGAACAACCGATACCAGAAAATCGCCACTTCGCGCGTTTGCGGGTCGATGCCGCGATAACGCAGGTGGTCGATCCCCCCCATCACATAACCGCAGCGCTCATAAAGACGGCACGCGCCGAGGTTGTTGTTTTGGGTTTCGAGCATCATGCCCGGCAGGTTTTTCTTGCGGCTCCAGAACTGCGCCACATCCAGCAACGCCTTGGCCACGCCGTGCCGCCGTGCCGGCAGGACCACCGCCAGTTCATCCACATGGGCAAAACCATTCCAGTTGGTACTGACCACGATATGCCCCACCGCTCGATCGTCCAGGTAGGCCATGAAAATCGCGCTGTCTGGCGCATCGCGGAAACTGGCGAACTCCTCAGGATCAATCCCATAACATTTGCGGTACGGCAGGATGCGCTCCAGCGGCCACTGATCGACGCGCTTGCCCATCTCCGGCACGCTATAGGCGCTGACCTCGAAACTGAAGTCATTGCCCCACACGTAGGCATCGAAGCCTTCGTCGGCGACTCGCACACTGAGCCCTGGATACTTCGGGTTCATTACAGCTTGCATAAACATCCTTAACCCTTGATGCAATCTACGGTGTAACAACGACCACTGCCGTCATCTTCGTGTTGTAACCCGTGAACATCGGCAACAAAACCGGGGAAACTGCTATCGAACGTCCGGGCAAATGCCAGGTAGTCGATGATCGAGCGGGTTGACTCGGTAAAACGCTCGCCGGGCATGATCAACGGAATGCCCGGCGGATACGGCACCAGCATCACGGCTGCGACGCGTCCTGGCAAGGCATCAATCGACACGGCCTCCACTTCTCCTCTTACCAATTGGTCGTAGGCGTCCGCCGGTTTCATCGCGACGTCCGGTAATACGGTGTACATGCGCTTGAGGTGTTTGGCGGTGGCGTTGCTGCGGTAGCAACTGTGCAGTTGGTCGCACAGGTCGCGCAAACCCAGGCCCTGATAACGCGCCGGGCCCTGGGCAAATACTGACGGCAAACAACTGACCAGGCTGGTATTCGCGTCATAACTGCGCTTGAACTCCAGCAACTCGGTGAGCAACGTACTCCATTTGCCTTTGGTGATGCCCATGGAAAACAGCACCAGGAAGGAATACAGCCCGGTCTTTTCTACCACCAGCCCGCGCTCCCAGAGGAATTTGCTGACCACCGCCGCGGGAATCCCGCAATCGCTCAAGGCACCGCCTGCATTGAGGCCGGGCATCACCAGCGTGACTTTGATCGGGTCCAGCAACACATAGTCTTCGGCCACATCACCAAAGCCATGCCACTCATCCTGCGGCTGCAACAGCCAATCCGCCGTGGCGACGCGGTCGATGCCGGCCACCGACGGCGGTTGCCAGATGGAGAACCACCAGTCCTCGGCGGCGATATGCTGGCGCAGATTAGCCAGGGCGCGTCGAAAACTCAGGGCCTCATCGAACATTTCCTGGAGCAACGAACGCCCGGCCGGACCTTCCATCATCGCCGACGCTACGTCCAGCGAGGCGATGATGCTGTATTGCGGCGATGTGGAGATGTGCATCATGAACGCTTCGTTGAAACGGTCGCGGTCCAGCTGCCGCGCACCGCCGTCCTGGACATGGATCATCGAGGCCTGGCTGAAGGCCGCCAGCAGTTTGTGGGTGGAATGGGTGGTGAACACCAGCGGGCTGTCCGGGGTACGCGAGGTGCCCATGCCATAGCGCCCGGCGAAAAACTCATGGAACGCTGCGTAGGCATACCAGGCTTCGTCAAAGTGCAGCACCTCGACGCTGTTGCCCAGTTGCTGCTTGATCAGCTCGGCGTTGTAGCACAGGCCGTCATAGGTGGAGTTGGTGACCACGGCCATCTTCACTTTCGCGGGCCGCCCACGGGTCAGGGGGCTGGCGTCGATCTTGGCGCGGATCGACTCGGGGCTGAATTCGCTCAGGGGAATGGGGCCGATGATCCCCAGTTCATTGCGTTCCGGGCACAGGTACAGCGGGATCGCGCCGGTCATGATGATCGAGTGAAGGACGGATTTGTGGCAGTTGCGGTCCACCAGCACCAGGTCATCGCGGCCGACCATGGAATGCCAAACGATCTTGTTGGCGGTGGATGTGCCATTGATCACAAAGAAGGTGTGGTCGGCGCCGAAGTTGCGCGCAGCACGAGCCTCGGCTTCGGCCAGCGGGCCGGTGTGGTCCAGCAGCGAGCCCAGTTCGGGCACTGAAACCGACAAATCCGAACGCAGGGTGTTTTCCCCGAAGAACTGATGAAACGCCTGCCCCACCGGGCTTTTGCGATACGCCACGCCACCACCATGGCCGGGGGTGTGCCAGGAATAATTGGAGTCGGCGGTGTGTTGTACCAAGGCCTTGAAGAATGGCGGCAACAGGCCATCTAGATAGGTGCGTGCGGCGCGGGCCACTTGCCGGGCCAGGAATGGCACGGTGTCTTCGAACAGATACAGGATACCGCGCAGCTGGTTGAGTTCGCTCATGGCATCGGCCGGGGCGTTTTCCAGGGTGACTTGCTCGCCCAGGGCAAAGATCGGCAGGTTGGGTGCCCGCACCCGCGCCAGGCGAATCAGCTCGACCATGTTTTGCAGCAGGTGGGTATTTTCGCCAGCGCCCTCGGCGGCGATCAACATGCAGGCCAGGCCGTGATGGGTAGACGCCACCAGCCGACCTTCGGCGTAGTCCACGGCGGAAAAAACACTGAAGCCCTCCTGTTCCAGCTCCCGGGCAATGCCGCGGACCCGGTCGCCAGCAACGGTGTCGGCCTTGATGTCGCGGTGCACGATAAGAACAGGGAACTTCAGGTCTTTGTACATGAGGGCGTAGAGTCCTGAGGGCTATGCACTCAGGGTAGAAGCTAGGCTGCGATGACGCGAATGAAGATTTTGAGAGCTATGGAGATCAACTGTAGGGGGGCAAGCCCCCTCCGACGTTTTGATGGCTATTGTTGTGTCAGCTGAGTCCACAACGCAGGAGCACCGGCCGACTTGGCAATTGCTTCCAGGCGTTGTGCATGCTCGACCATGTCCTGTTCGCTGGCGCGAAGAATCGTGGTCGGCTTGCGATCTGCCGGCAGGCGGCGGATTTCCGAAGGACGGTTGCCCGAGCCTTCTGCCGAGCCACTGCCATCGGACGCATTCCCCGCCAACGAAAGGCTGGTCTGCCCGCCGGTCATGGTCAGGTAGACGTCGGCGAGAATCTCGGAGTCGAGCAGAGCGCCGTGGAGTTCGCGGCCGGAGTTGTCGACACCATACCGCTTGCACAACGCATCGAGGCTGTTGCGCTGGCCGGGGTGACGTTCACGGGCCATCATCAAGGTATCGAGGATCGAGCAGTGTTGGGAAATGTCTGCACGATCAGTCTGCCCCATCAGGGCAAATTCGTTATTGATGAAACCGACGTCGAACGCCGCGTTATGGATGATCAGCTGGGCGCCCTTGATGAATTCGAAGAACTCATCGGCCACTTCAGCGAAGCGTGGCTTGCCCTTGAGGAACTCGTCGGTGATACCGTGGACGCCGATGGCGCCTTCGTCACTGTCGCGGTCCGGTTGCAGGTAGACGTGGAAGTGACGCCCGGTGAGACGCCGACCCATGAGTTCGACACAGCCGATTTCAATGATCCGGTGGCCGTCAGTCACCGGCATGCCGGTGGTTTCGGTATCGAGTACAACAGATCGGATGGCCATCAGGGTTCAGCTCTCAACGGTGGTGTGCACTGTGGTGTGCGTCAAAGGGCGCGATGTTAGCACGTCAGCTCTGCTTGTAGCCTCGCACCTCGTCTACACCACGGTTGGCGAGCTGGTCTGCCCGCTCGTTGCCGGGGTGGCCGATGTGCCCGCGAACCCACTTCCAAGTGATGTCATGGCGATTGCATTGCTCGTCGAGCAATTGCCACAGGTCGGCATTTTTTACCGGTTCCTTGGCGGCGGTCTTCCAGCCGCGCTTCTTCCAATTGACCATCCATTCGTTGATGCCCTTCATCACGTACTGCGAGTCGGTGACCAGCAGCACGTTGCAGCGACGCTTGAGTTCTTCCAGGCCGCGAATCGCGCCCATCAGTTCCATGCGGTTGTTGGTGGTGTTGGCTTCGCCGCCCCACAGTTCCTTCTCGACGCCCTTGCACACCAGCAAGGCGCCCCAGCCGCCAGGGCCTGGGTTGCCCTTGCAGGCGCCATCGGTGAAGAGTTCTACGCTGTCAGTCATCAGTTACTCGGTCTTAAATCAAAAAGGGGTTTTACGTTTCACTTTGCTTGCGGTTGACCTTGGCCATCGGCATCGGCACCAGTTTGCCGATGGGCTGGCGCGCTACCTGGCGCACCGGCCGTAGCCCGACCACAATCTTGCGCGCCACTAATAGATAGAAGCCGCCGCCCGAGAGCTGCCAGATACCCGCCCGGCGTTCCCAGCCGCTGAGGCGCGCCTGCCACTTGGTCGAGGCAAGCGGCGGACGATAGCACCCGAAGCGGCGTTTCTCCAGCGCGAAGCCCAGCAGGTTCAGCCAGTCCGCAACCCGCGACGGCGCGATGCAGCGCGCCTGGCGCAGGCCATCATGGGCGAACACATGGCGCAGCCCCCAACTGCTCCAAGGGTTGATGCCGACAATCAGCAAATGGCCACCAGGGCGCACGCTGCTCGCCGCCTCGCGCAGCAAACCGTGGGGCGACAGGCAGAAATCCAGGCCATGCTGCAACACCACCACATCGGCGGCGTGCTCGCTCAACGGCCAGGCCTGTTCCTCGCAAACGATCTCGACGCCCGGCAACGGTGCGCCCAGGCGCACATTGCGTTGCACCTGCGGCGCAGACGGCGGCGTCTGTGCGGAGGGACCGTAATGCACCAGATAGCCACCAAAGAAGCGGCCCAGCTCGTCTTCGAGCATGCGCCGTTCTTCATCCAGCAGAAATTGCCCGATGGGCCCGGACAGCCATTCACGGGCCGCGCCGATCAGGGCCAGCCACTCAGGATCGGCCTGGGCGAACGCTTTATCAGTCATTGCATTCTCCAACTCGCCTAGACGTTCTAAGATGCACCAATGTGTTCAGCTTGGCGAATCGAAGAATGATACAGATCAGTGCCCTGCCCGCCTTCACCGATAACTACATCTGGTTGTTACAGGACTCGCCTAAAAAGCGCTGCGCGGTGGTCGACCCCGGCGATGCCGCGCCGGTACTGGCCTGGCTCACGCAAAATCCCGAGTGGACCTTGAGCGATATCCTGATCACCCACCATCACCATGACCACGTGGGTGGCGTCGAACAACTCAAGCGCGCCACCGACGCGACGGTCTACGGCCCGGCCAACGAGAAGATCCCGGCGCGGGACGTGGCGTTAAATGATAACGACCGCATCACGGTGCTCGGCTGGGACTTCGACATTTATGCTGTGCCCGGCCACACCCTAGGCCATATCGCTTTTTATCACCCGGGCGTGCTGTTCTGTGGCGACACCCTGTTCGCCGCCGGTTGCGGGCGCCTGTTCGAGGGCACGCCTGAACAGATGCACACTTCGCTGGAGCGTTTGGCTGCCCTGCCCGCCGACACCTTGGTGTACTGCACCCACGAATACACACAAAGTAACCTCAAGTTTGCCCAAGCGGTGGAACCAGACAACGCCGATATCGCCGAACGGGTGGAAAGCGTCCGCCAACTGCGGGCCCGTGGCGAGATAACACTGCCCTCCAACCTGGCCCTGGAAAAACGCACCAACCCTTTTCTGCGCACCTCTGAAACATCCGTTAAACAAAAAGCGGACGAACGGAACGGCCGCGACAACCGCTCTGGGGCCGAGGTTTTTGCTAGCTTGAGGGCGTGGAAAGATAAGTTCTAAGACGATGCAATCTGATACGTAATTTCTGAATGGTTGACCGGAACCAAAGCGCTTTCTAGAATCGCCCGACATTTTTGCCCGGAACTTACTTCCAGCCAATGTCGTCATCTATTCGTAAATCCAACCATTCAGACGCATTGACCCGCCTGGCTCAAGCTGTGGCGGTGGCTGTCTCCGCAACTCTGGCGGGCTGCCAATCGACAAATTACGCTGCACAAACCACCGTGCAACCCAAACCCAATCTTGCTGCCAAGATCAAGCAAAAACCTATCTGGCTCACAGAGAAGCCCAGCCCCGAAGTACCCCAGGACGTCTGGGAACGCATGCGCCGGGGCTTTCAATTGCAGGACAACGTTGGCGTCAACCCGCGCATCGAGCAACAGCGCCTGTGGTTCGCGAGCAACCCGTCCTTCCTGGAGAACGCCGGCGAACGCGGCAGTCTCTACATTCATTACATCGTCGAACGCCTTGAAGAACGCAACATGCCCCTGGAGCTGGCGCTACTGCCGGTGATCGAAAGTGCCTACAACCCGATGGCCTATTCACGCAGCGATGCGGTGGGCCTGTGGCAGTTCATCCCCTCCACCGGGCGCTACTTCAACCTGCGCCAGACCCGCGCCTACGACGGCCGACGCGACATCACCGCCTCCACCACCGCCGCCCTCGACTACCTGACACGCCTGCATGACATGTTCAACGGCGACTGGCTGTTGGCGCTGGCCGCCTACAATGCCGGCGAAGGCACCGTGAGCCGCGCCATCGAGCGCAACGAAAAGCTCGGCCTGCCGACCGACTACTGGAACCTGCCCCTGCCCCAGGAAACCAAGGACTACGTGCCCAAGTTCCTGGCGCTCTCCCAAGTGGTGCTGGCCCCCGAGGCCTACGGCGTCAACCTGAACCCGATTGCCAACACGCCGTACTTCGAAGTGGTTGAAGTCAAGCAAAGCATGGACCTGTCACGGGTCGCCGCGCTGGCTGAAATCGACGAAGACGAGCTGTTCCAGCTCAACCCGGCCCTGAAACAACGCACCACCCTGGACGGCCCGCAACATCTGTTGGTACCGAGCTCCAAGGCGCAGTTGCTGACCAGCACCCTTTCGACGATGAAGCCGGAAGAATTGCTGGCGATGCGCCCGAAAAAACAGGTGTTCGACGAAGTCGAGACCGCACGGGTGGCCGGCCGCAGCCGCAGCTACAAGGTGCGCAGCGGCGACAACCTCACGCTGATCGCCAAGGCCAACAAGGTCGATGTGCATGACCTGCAGCGCTGGAACCAGCTTAATGGCCAGGCACTGAAGGTCGGTCAGACGTTGGTGATGCAGGACACCCGCCGCGCGGTGGCCAGCAGCAAGAAGCCGGTGCAGTACAAGGTCAAGAAAGGCGACTCGCTGTACATCGTCGCCAAGCGATTCAACGTCGAGATGCAACATCTCAAGCGTTGGAACCCGCGTACTGGCCAGGCATTGAAGCCTGGGCAGATGCTGGTGGTTTCCGGGCCGCGCTGATAACTCGGGAACACTACGGATCTAATTGTGGGAGGGGGCTTGCCCCCGATTGCGGTGTGTCAACCAGTGAATCTGGTAGCTGACAGCCTGCTATCGGGGGCAAGCCCCCTCCCACATTGGTTCTCCAGTGTCTGGGACTGGCTTTTTCCAACCGGAACAAGCTGTTACTGTACCGACCATAAAGCCCAAGCCGCCTGGATCGGATCTCTGACTTGAAGCGTCCCCTCCTTCTACTAATAAGTCTGGCCTTGAGCTTTGGTGCGAACGCGACGATTACCGAGAGCCACGGTTATACGCAGTTCGGCAGGCTCAAGTACCCGGCCAAATTCACCCACTTCGACTGGGTCAACCCTGCAGCGCCGAAAGGCGGGACTTTGCGGGTCATGGCATTTGGCACCTTCGATACGCTCAACCCCTATACCTTCAAGGGCTCCAGCCCGGTTTCCACCCCCAATTTCCTGCAATACGGCGTCAACGAGCTCAATGAGCCGTTGATGGTCGGCACCGGCCAGTACGCGCCGTCCGGTGATGAGCCCACCTCTAGCTACGGATTGATTGCCCAATCGGTCGAGTACAGCGAGGACCGCAGCTGGGTGGTGTTCAATTTGCGCCCGGAAGCGCGCTTTCATGATGGCAAGCCGATCACCGCCGATGACGTGGCCTTTTCCTATCGCACCCTGCTGACCGAGGGCCATCCGCAATACCGCACCAACCTGCAGGAAGTGGCGCGGGTGGACATCCTCAATCCTCACCGCATCCGGTTTGTGTTCAAGCGCGCCGGCAACCCGCTGCTGATTCTGCGCCTGGGCGAGCTGCCGGTATTGCCCCAGCACTATTGGAAAAACCGCGACTTCAAGGCCACCACCTTCGAACCGCCGCTGGGCAGCGGACCGTACCGTATCAGCAAGGTCACCCCGGGACGCCAGCTGGTGTTTGAGCGGGTCAAGGATTACTGGGGCAAGGACCTGCCGGTCAACCGGGGTTTCTACAATTATGACAAGGTCGAAGTGGAGTTCTACCGCGACAGCGACGTGGCCTTCGAGGCCTTCAAGGCCGGCGAATTCGACATCTACATCGAGCACCAGGCCAAGAACTGGGCCAATGGCTACAACTTCCCTGCGGTGAACCGGGGTGAGGTGATCAAGGCGCAGATCGCCCACCAGATCCCCACCCAAAGCCAGGGCCTGTTCATGAACACCCGCCGACCGACCTTCAGCCAGGCCAAGGTGCGTGAAGCCCTGGGGCTGATGTTCGACTTCGAGTGGACCAACCGCACCCTGTTCAGCAACGCCTACAAACGCACCTTGAGCTACTACCCCAACAGCGAGTTCGCCGCCAGCGGCGTACCCGTGGGCCACGAATGGCTGATGCTCTCGCCGTACCGCGAGCAATTGCCGGCGAACCTGTTTACCCAAGCCTTCAGCCTGCCGCAGACCGACGGGCGCGGCATCCCCCGCGAGAACATGCGCCGCGCCCTGGCACTGCTGGGCGAGGCTGGCTGGAAACTCTCGGGCCAGCGCTTGCTCAACAAAGATGGGCAGCCGCTGCGCTTTGAGATGCTGCTGGTCAACCCGAACCTGGAGCGCATCCTGCAACCCTATGTGGAGAACCTGATCAGCATTGGCATCGACGCGCGCCTGCGCACCGTCGACCGCGCGCAGTACAAGCAGCGCCTGGATCAATTCGACTTCGACATGATCCTGATCACCCTCAACCAGACCCTGAGCCCCGGCCTTGAGCAGTGGCAGTACTTCCACTCCAGCCAGGCCGCGATCAAGGGCAGCAAGAACTATGCAGGCATCGCCAACCCGATCGTCGATCACCTGCTGGAACAACTGCTGGCCGCCCAGACGCGCGAAGAACAACTGGCCGCCGGCCGCGCCCTCGACCGGGTGCTGCTGTGGCAGCACTACAGCATTCCAAACTGGTACCTCAACTATCATCGCCTGGCGTACCGCAACCGGTTCGCCTTTGTCGCCACGCCGCCCTACAGCCTGGGCCTGAGCGCGTGGTGGCTCAAAGCGTCGGAGAAAGCCCAATGATGTCTTTGCGTTCTTCACTGTTTGCCGGCTTGTTGCTGAGCTGCGCGGCCCACGCGGCGCCGCAGCATGCGCTGACGCTGTACAACGAGCCGCCGAAATACCCGGCCGACTTCAAGCACTTCGACTATGTGAACCCGGATGCCCCCAAGGGCGGCACGTTCCGCGAGTCGGCCATGGGCGGCTTCGACAGCCTCAACCCCTACATTGCCAAAGGCGTGCCGGCGGACAACCTCGGCCTGATCTACGACACCCTGGCCATGCAAAGCCTGGATGAACCCATCACCGAATACGGCCTGGTCGCCGGCAAGATCGAAAAAGCCCCGGACAACAGTTGGGTGCGTTTCTACCTGCGCCCCGAAGCGCGCTTCCATGATGGCCACCCGATCCGCGCCGAAGACGTGGTGTTTACCTTCCAGGAACTGATCAAGGAAGGCTCGCCGATCTACCGCACCTATTACGCCGACGTCGACGAAGTCATTGCCGAAGATCCGCTGAAAGTGCTGTTCAAGTTCAAGCGCACCAACAACCGCGAATTACCGCTGATCCTCGGGCAACTGCCGGTATTGCCCAAGCATTGGTGGGCGACCCGCGACTTCGCCAAGGGCAACCTTGAAGTGCCGTTGGGCAGCGGGCCGTACAAGGTCGCCGAGGTCAAGGCCGGGCGCATGATCCGCTACGAGCGGGTCAAGGACTACTGGGCCAAGGACCTGCCGGTCACCAAGGGTTTCTACAATTTCGATAACCGCATCACCGACTACTATCGCGACAGCACCGTCTCCCTGGAAGCCTTGAAGGCTGGGCAGTTCGACTATTGGCTGGAATTCAGCGCCAAGAACTGGGCCAACGCCTACAACATCCCGGCCGTGACCGAAGGCCGCTTGATCAAGGAAGAGATTCCCAACGGCAACCCCACCGGGATGCAGGGTTTTGTGTTCAACATGCGCAAACCCATGTTCGAAGACGTGCGCGTGCGCAAGGCCATCAGCCTGTTGCTGGATTTCGAATGGAGCAACAAGCAGCTGTTCAACGGCGCCTACACCCGTACCCGCAGCTACTTCGAAAACTCGGAGATGGCGGCCACTGGCCTGCCCGGCCCTGATGAGCTGAAAATCCTCGAACCGCTGCGCGGCAAGATCCCACCCGAAGTCTTCACCCAGGCTTTCGAACCGGCCAAGACCGACGGCAGCGGCATGATCCGCACCCAGCAACGCGAAGCCTACCAACTGCTGCAGGAAGCCGGTTGGCGTATCGTCGATGACAAGATGGTCGACCCCACCGGCAAACCGGTGAAGATCGAATTCCTGCTGGCCCAGACTGAATTCGAACGTATCCTGCTGCCCTTCAAGCGTAACCTGGCCGACCTGGGCATCGACCTGGTGATCCGCCGCGTCGACGTCTCGCAGTTCGTCAATCGTATCCGCTCGCGGGACTTCGACATGCTGGTGGGCAGCTTCCCGCAGTCCACCTCGCCCGGTAACGAACAGCGCGAATTCTGGAAATCCTCCAGCGCCGATAAACCCGGCAGCCGCAACTACATGGGCCTCAAGGACCCGGCGGTTGACCAATTGGTAGAGGAACTGATCGACTCCGATTCGCGCAAAAGCCTGGTGGCCCATGCCAAAGCCCTGGATCGCGTGTTGCAGTTTGGCTACTACGTGATTCCCAACTGGCACATCAAGACGTTCCGCGTGGCGTATTGGGATCACCTGGGCCACCCCAAGGTACCGCCGCGCTACGACGTGGGCACCGCCACCTGGTGGAGCAAACCCAATGTCAAACCTGCCGTCCCCCTGAACACAGACACGAACGCCGATCCGGCGAGCGGAGGCGATTGAATGCTGGCCTATATTGTTCGCCGCCTGTTACTCATCATCCCCACATTGTTCGGGATCCTGCTGATCAACTTCATCATCATCCAGGCCGCCCCCGGCGGCCCGGTGGAACAGATGATCGCCAAGCTTGAGGGCTTTGAAGGCGCCACCAGCCGCATTGCCGGCGGCGGCGCCGAAGTCTCGGTGGCCGGCTCCAGCAGCTATCGCGGCGCCCAGGGCCTGGACCCGGCGCTGATCAAGGAAATCGAAAAGATGTACGGCTTCGACAAGTCGGCGCCGGAACGCTTGTGGATCATGGTCAAGAACTACGCCCAGCTGGATTTTGGCGACAGCTTCTTCCGTGACGCCAAGGTCATCGACCTGATCAAGGAAAAGATGCCGGTGTCCATCTCCCTCGGGTTATGGAGCACGCTGATCATGTACCTGGTGTCGATCCCCCTGGGGATCGCCAAGGCTACGCGCCATGGCAGCCATTTCGACGTGTGGACCAGTTCGGCGATCATCGTCGGCTATGCGATCCCGGCGTTCCTGTTCGCGATCCTGTTAATCGTGGTATTCGCCGGCGGCAGTTACTTGGACTGGTTCCCGTTGCGCGGGCTCACCTCCAACAACTTTGACGAGCTGAGCTGGGGCGGCAAGATCCTCGACTACTTCTGGCACTTGGCGTTGCCGATCACCGCGCTGGTCATCGGCAACTTCGCGACGATGACGCTGCTCACCAAAAACAGCTTTCTCGACGAGATCAACAAGCAGTACGTGGTCACCGCCAAGGCCAAGGGCCTGACCAACCACCGCGTGCTTTACGGCCATGTGTTCCGTAACGCGATGCTACTGGTGATCGCCGGTTTCCCCTCGGCGTTTATCGGCATCTTCTTCACTGGCTCATTGCTGGTGGAAGTGATCTTCTCCCTCGACGGCCTGGGCCTGATGAGCTTTGAAGCGGCGATCAACCGTGACTACCCGGTGGTGTTCGGCACGCTGTTTATCTTCACCCTGCTGGGGCTGATCGTGAAACTGATCGGTGACCTCACCTACACCCTGGTCGATCCGCGTATCGACTTCGCCAGCCGGGAGCATTGAGATGAATCTGTCCCCCCTCAATCGTCGCCGGTTCGAGCGTTTCAAAGCCAACAAACGTGGCTGGTGGTCGCTGTGGCTGTTCCTGATCCTGTTCGGGCTGAGCCTGGGCGCGGAGCTGATCGCCAACGACAAACCGCTGGCCGTGCACTACGACGGCGACTGGTATTTCCCGGCGCTCAAGCGCTACCCGGAGACCACCTTCGGCGGCGAGTTCCCGCTGGAAGCCAACTACAAGAGCCCGTATATCCAGGAGCTGCTCAAGGCCAAGGACGCCTGGACCTTGTGGGCGCCGATCCCGTTCAGCTACCAGAGCATCAACTACGACCTCAAAGTGCCAGCCCCGGCGCCGCCGTCATCCGTGAACTTGCTGGGCACCGATGACCAGGGCCGCGATGTACTGGCGCGGGTGATCTACGGTTTTCGGGTGTCGGTGCTGTTTGCCCTGACCCTGACCATCCTCAGCTCGATCATTGGCGTGATCGCCGGGGCCTTGCAGGGATTCTACGGCGGCTGGGTCGACCTGGCCGGGCAGCGTTTCCTGGAAATCTGGTCCGGGCTGCCGGTGTTGTATCTGTTGATCATCCTCGCGAGTTTTGTGCAGCCCAACTTCTGGTGGCTGCTGGGCATCATGTTGCTGTTTTCGTGGATGAGCCTGGTGGACGTGGTGCGCGCCGAGTTCCTGCGCGGGCGCAACCTTGAATACGTGCGTGCAGCCCGCGCCTTGGGCATGCAGAACGGCGCGATCATGTTCCGCCATATCCTGCCCAACGCCATGGTCTCGACCATGACCTTCATGCCGTTCATCCTCACCGGCGCCATCGGCACCCTTACCGCCCTGGACTTCCTCGGCTTTGGTTTACCCGCCGGCTCGCCGTCCCTGGGCGAACTGGTGGCCCAGGGCAAATCCAACCTGCAAGCGCCGTGGCTGGGCATGAGTGCGTTCGCCGTGCTCGCGATCATGCTGAGCCTGCTGGTGTTTATCGGCGAGTCCGCTCGCGATGCCTTCGACCCGAGGAAATGAGATGAATCAGGACAATCTGATCGAAATCCGCGACCTCAGCGTCGAGTTCGTCACTGGCGAGCATCACCACCGCGTGGTCAACAACGTCAGCTTCGACATCAAGCGTGGCGAAACCATCGCACTGGTCGGCGAAAGCGGCTCCGGCAAATCGGTGACCGCCCATTCGATCCTGCGCCTGCTGCCCTACCCGCTGGCGCGGCATCCGAGCGGCACCATCGAGTACGCCGGGCAAGACCTGCTGACCCTCAAGGAAAAGACCCTGCGGCACATTCGCGGCAACCGGATCGCGATGATCTTTCAGGAGCCGATGACCTCGTTGAACCCGCTGCACAATATCGAGAAACAGATCAACGAAGTGCTCGGCCTGCATAAGGGGCTGACCGGCAAGGTTGCCACCCAGCGCACCCTGGAATTGCTGGAATTGGTCGGCATTCCCGAACCACACAAACGCCTCAAGGCCCTGCCCCATGAATTGTCCGGCGGCCAGCGCCAGCGGGTGATGATTGCCATGGCATTGGCCAACGAGCCGGAGTTGTTGATCGCCGACGAGCCGACCACGGCGCTCGACGTGACGGTGCAGTTGAAGATTCTCGAACTGCTCAAGGAATTGCAGGCGCGCCTGGGCATGGCCTTGCTGCTGATCAGCCACGACCTGAACCTGGTGCGGCGCATTGCCCATCGTGTGTGCGTGATGCAGAAAGGTTGCATCGTCGAGCAGGCCGAGTGCGAGACGCTGTTCCAGTCGCCGCAACACCCCTACACCCAGGAACTGCTGGCGGCCGAGCCCAGCGGAGGTCCGGCCAATAACGTAGTGGGGCCGCCGCTGCTGGTGGTCGATGACCTCAAGGTGTGGTTCCCGATCAAGAAAGGCTTTTTGCGCAACACCGTCGATTACGTCAAAGCGGTGGATGGCATCAACTTCAGCCTGCCCCAAGGGCAAACCCTGGGCATCGTTGGCGAAAGCGGCTCGGGCAAATCCACCCTCGGTTTGGCGATCCTGCGCTTGATCGGCAGCAAGGGCGGCATCTGCTTCGAAGGCCAACAGCTTGACCGCCTGACGCAGCAACAGGTACGCCCGCTGCGCCGGGAAATGCAGGTGGTATTCCAGGACCCGTTCGGCAGCCTGAGCCCGCGCATGTGCGTCAGTGAGATCGTTGGCGAAGGTTTGCGCATTCACAAAATGGGTACGCCGGCCGAGCAGGAAGCAGCGATTATCGCCGCGCTCAAGGAAGTGGGCCTGGACCCGGAATCCCGGCATCGCTACCCCCATGAGTTCTCCGGCGGCCAACGTCAGCGCATCGCCATTGCCCGTGCACTGGTGCTCAAACCGCGCCTGATTTTACTCGACGAACCCACTTCGGCCCTGGACCGCACGGTGCAACGCCAGGTGGTCGAACTGCTGCGCAGCCTGCAGGCCAAGTACAACCTGACTTACCTGTTTATCAGCCATGACTTGGCGGTGGTGAAAGCACTGAGTCATCAACTGATGGTGGTCAAGCATGGGCAGGTAGTGGAACAGGGCGATGCACAGGCGATTTTTGCCGACCCGCAGCATGCGTATACCCGGCAGTTGCTTGAGGCTGCGTTCCTCGTACCGGCCTGAATGCATGCTGGCCACCCGCTGGGACTTCTGACCGCAGGCCAATGGCCTGCCGCCGTGATCGACACACGCCACGGCATTCCAGGAAGCGCCTGCTACTGCGCCAGCGCCATGGGCGTCGATGATCCGGGTTCCCCTTAACTCGGACATACGTTCATGGAAGACTCCACTAGCTTCGGCCTGATGTGGGACACGTTGCCGCACGATACCGCAGAGTCAATCACCCCCGGCCCGATGCACGCGTCTTTGAGTGAGCCCCAGGCGTTGCACGTCGTGGGCGACAACGCCTTGATCAGACAATTGATCGGCCTGTTCTCCGACGGGGCAGAGGCGCCGTTGCCGACGCCCGCGCAACCTGTGCGGGTTGCCGCATCTTCATTGTTGGGACAGTGGACCGGGCTGTTCAGCAAGGCGATCCATGCCAGCCACTTCAAGGCCTGGGCCGCCGATCGGAACGTTGACCTCAAGACCCTGAGCGTGTGTACCAGCACACTCCGCGTCAGCGCTCACGGACAGCCCAAGGTCTACACCCTGGGCGATACGTCAGCGTGGTGGTCAGTGGCCAACCCCATTATTGCCATCAGCCATATGGTCGACCCCTCGGACCTGGGCGTTCACTACCTCGCCCCCCTCGCCGATGACGATGCATTCACGTTGCCGCTGAACCTGGTTCTGGCCTTCCATGGTTATCCGCTGCCAGCCAATCGCTTTACCGCGTGGAGCATGGTCGAGGAGCTGCAAGCCCTGCGAGGGTTCCCGGTATTCGACGACAACGGACGCAGCACGTCTATCATCGAGGCGGAACTGACTCACCAACAGCGCGACTTCCAACAGTTGGCCGAGGCCCTGGAATCGCTGATCAGCGGTGGAAGGTTGCTGTTTACACGGGACATCTACCTCACCAGCCTGCAACTGAACTCAGACTCCAAATTGGCCAGAAGCCTGCGCGAAGCGGCCATGCTGTTGCAGGCAGTTATCAACGAGAACGATCTTGCCGGTCCGACCGATGCGCCAACCCGTGCGCATTTCGACGCGCAGCGCAATCGCATCTGCGTGCTGGCCCACGGCAGTGAGCAGGAGCAAAGCACCTGGGCCCCCGAGTCACCTGATACGCGCTGGGAGCGCCTGACTTTGCTGGGTACGCAACTGCGCACACACCTTTATCCCGGCCACAGCGTGAGCCTCGCGGCCGTGTTGAAGGCTTACGGCTTTGAGCGCCCATCGAGGCGGGCAGAGATCCGTGCCCTGATTCAACGCCTGCGCGACTGGGAAGTCCCCGCTGCAAAGTCGATCCTGCACACGAAGCACTCGTACAAGCAGTTGTTGCGCTATCGGCGCCTGGTCGGTCAGTTGAATGATCGCTACACGCTTTGCACCGTGCTCTCAGAGGTGGTCGCCGACGGCAAGCTGCATGGACCTGAAGGCCTTGACCGTATCATCGCCGTCGACCCGGACGGCCTGCAGCCGTTCGTCAACAAGGCCTATGTTCACCTGCGCCAGTTGACCGACGACCCGGCCTTCGTGAGCCTGCGCACACGCGAAGGGATTGACCCGGCCAGCCACGTGTTGCTGTCGGTTTCCGGTGAGATCGGTGCGTACGCCATGGATGGCAGCTGGAAATCCCTGGAGCGCGCCGTCACTGCCAACGACCACCTGTTTGCGCTGAAACTGGTGTTGATGAAACTGGCCGCCAAAACCGGTGGACAGTTGCGCACCAACGGTGCGGTGAGCCTTGCACAAGGGTTGCGGCTTTATCAGTTTGGCTTGCCGGAAACGCTGGCCCAGGTACGCACGCTGGTACAGCGCCTGGAAACTCCACTGCCCTTGCCCGCCAGCCATGGCTCTTACTGGCGCGCACTGACGCCCGTCGGCACGCAACCATCGGCCGGGGTCCTGACGCCGCGGCAACGCCAACAGATTGTGGAATTGAGTAACGCTTTCATCGCAGGCCGCAGCGACGCACTGTTCACCTGCCTGTGCCAACCCTGGCTGGCCGGCAAGTCGACGGCCGAGGTGCGCGCAGAGGCCGATTACCTGCTGGTGCGCGTGCTCGATTCGCCGCTGGCCCAGGCGTTGGGCGAAACATTGTCGGACACCCTGCACTGGCACGACAGCCATGCCCGCGACAGCTCGGAGCGTGGCAGCCGGACAGCGCTGATAGCAGCAGCCTTGATCCTGAGCATCGACCCACACTTCGACGCGCACCCCACGCGCCTCGTCTACCTCGACTGGCAGGATGACTATTTTTGGGGGGAACCCATCACGTTCGTGCGGGACTACCTCGAAAGCGTCCTGCCCAGTTTGGACAAGCCGGTTGCAGCACTGGCGGCGCACTTGATTCTCAGTGGGAAAGGTCCACATCTGCTGGTGCGCGAGATTCACGACGCCGCCGCACACCTGAGTTCCCATACGTGGGTGTTGTTTCGCCAATACGTGATGTACCTCGAACGGCTGCTGCCGGGTGCCTCGCGCCAACTGACCTACGCCCAGATCATGTCTCTTGCCAATCTGCCACCAGAGGGTGCCTGGAAAACTTTCCTCGCAAGCGCCCACGCGGCCGTGCCGATCATCGACTGGGCAGTGGTCAATGGCATTCTGCAGCCCCAGTCACGCTACGGCACGTTTGCGGTGAATACGGCAGTAGACGCCCTCAACACGCAATGCGCGCGCTTGCGTTCCACCCTCGAAGCATTCGCCGAACCCGTGGTAACCCTGCGCGAGACTGCGCGCAATGATCTGCGCAGGGTCTACCCGGACAATCCCTGGCTCGACGCGCGGATTCTGATGTGGCTGCCGGAAAACTCCCCGTTCTCCGAAAGCGGTCGCTTCGAGAATGTGTATAACGGCCCCAAATACTCGTTCATCGACCTGCACATGGCCGACCGCCTCGACGTCACCGAAACCAAATGGCACTCGTCACAAGCCGAGATCAAATACCAGCAGATGACCAGGCGTTTTCATCTGCTGGGACGCATTTTCAACGTATTTTCCCAGGCGTTCGACCAGAAACTCCAGCAGCTCAAGGC
The DNA here is from genome assembly GCF_023701505.1 of Pseudomonas sp. SR18. Classification (NCBI taxonomy): domain Bacteria; kingdom Pseudomonadati; phylum Pseudomonadota; class Gammaproteobacteria; order Pseudomonadales; family Pseudomonadaceae; genus Pseudomonas; species Pseudomonas sp. SR18. The sequence goes on from NZ_JAMQAU010000006.1 coordinate 192,211, forward strand.
CGCTTACCGGGAGTCCATTTGCTATTGGCTGTCGCAACTCACGCTGCCTCAGCGTGAGGCCCTGGAAAATGGCCGAGTGCGGTTCTTCCGTCTGGTTCGGCCAGCCACCGCGCAAGGCACGCCACTCAGCGTCGGTCGCTTTGGTGTTCTAATGCGTGTCGCGTATCTGAGCCAGCTGGATTTTTATGAGTGCTTCCCCTGTCAGCTAGTGATAATGACGCGTCGCGACATTGACGACGAGCAACTCAGGCGTGCCGTCGATACGGCCACCCGGCAGCCGAGGATGCGTTTTGACTGGACGGCCTATGCAAAGGGCAGTTGGCCGGTGGAACCTGCCCTGCTGCCGGAGAACACCGAGGTGGTCATCCAGGCGCTGGGTAACGAGCTACCCGAACCGGATGAGATTGCGCCACCGGACATGCTGGGCCGCCGCGTGCCGCGCACCCTTGATTCAGCGCGCTCCCACGCCGTGGCAGACGCGATCCTCGCCCATCAGTTGGAAGACAGTCAGGCTTTGAGCGAAAAGGCCAGGCTGCCGATCACGCTGGAAGCGGCCGTGAGCGAGCACGATCCCTGGGCTGACTTCCTGCGCAGCATGGCGCTGAAGTCCGGCTGAAGCTTGAACAATCGCCGCGTTTGTATAAGGCTGCAGGCTTGCTCATTCGTTCACGTCAGGGAGTTGCCTCCATGCCCGCCTCTACCGCTCCGCTGTTCTGGCGTGATCCGGCGCTCGCGTTTCTCGAAGCGCGCAGCATCGCCGACGGGCGCAAGGTCACTTACACGCGGCATGCCCACGAACATTTCTCCATCGGTGCGGTCACGGCAGGCCGCAGTTATTACCACTACGGCGCGCAGACTTTCGAAATCAGCGCCGGCACGCTGGTGCTGATGAACCCCGGCGATGTCCACGCCTGCAATCCGATCGAAAACGAGCCGTGGTCGTACCAGATGCTGTACATCGACACGCCTTGGCTGACCGATCTGCAGCACCAGTTGGGCTTCAGCGCCGATCAGGGTTTTCGCCCGTTCAGTACGCCGTACAGCCGTGATCCGGTGCTCTACGAGGGTTTGCTGGAGCTGTACCGCATCGTCGTCGATGAACAGGCCGAGTACCTGCACAAGCAAAGCGCGCTGGTCAGTTACTTCAGCGATGTACAGCAACGCCTGAACCCGTCCGATACGCCTTTGCGCGAGGTCAACTACAAGCTGGAGCGCGCTGCCGAGTACATCCGAGCGCACTGCACGCTGGCATTGAAACTGGAAGACATCTGCCTGGCGGCCGAGTTGTCGCCGTCGTACCTGATCCGAGCATTCAAGCAGTATTACGGGCTGACGCCCCATGCGTTTTTGGTCAACCAGCGTATCCAGTTTGCCCGCAGCCAACTGCGTGAGGGCGGTCTGATCGCTGATGTAGCGCTTGCCGCAGGCTTTGCCGACCAGGCGCATTTTCAGCGTGCCTTCAAACTGCATTTTGCCGCCACGCCGGGGCAGTACCGCGACCGGCTCAAGCCATCAGCAAATAACCCACACTGGCCACCAGCAACGCGGCCATTGAGCGGTTGAACACACGCACGCCCTGAGGGTTGCTCAGGTAGCGGCGCAGAAAGGTGCCCGCGTAAGCCCAGCACGCCACCGACAGATAGCAGATCACCAGGTAGAGGCTCGCAAACAGCCACACTTGCCCGGCGTCGCCATCGGCCACAAACAGCCCCATCCCCGCCACGCAGGCCAACCAGGCCTTGGGGTTGAGCCATTGCATGATCGCGCCGTAGAGCATCGACGGTGCAGTGGCCGTGCCAGCGGCGTCCAGGCGACCATCATCGACGGCCAGTTTCCAGGCCATGTACAGCAAAAAGGCCACGCCGCCCCATTGGATCAACTGGGTCAGGACCGGCCAGCGCAGCAGCACTTCATGCAAGCCCAGACCGATCAGCACCAGCAGCAAAGTGAAGCCGACGGCAGCGCCAAACACGTGTTTCTGACTGGCGACGAAGCCGAAGCGCGCACCAGAACTCAGCGCCACGACATTGACCGGTCCCGGTGTGATGGAAGTGGCCAGGGCGAAGGCAGCCATGGAAATAATCAAGCTCATTGCGGTTCCCTTTTTATGGTGATGCATAAAGAGGGTTCCACGGTATAAGGCCGCGCCGAAACGGTATTGAACAAAATCACCCTGGCAACGCACGGGACTGCTTCACAAACAGCTCACGCTCCCTGGCCTTCACATGATCAAGGAAAAATGCGCGCCCACGCCAGCACGTACGCCCTCGCCCACCGCCAGCGCTACCGAACCGGCGGCAAGGGACGTATCACCACAGGCAAACACACCGGGCACCGAGGTTTGGCGGGTTTCGTTGGTGTGCACATAAGGGCCCGTGGGGCCGTCGGCCAACTCACAGCCCAGGTGTTCCACCAGCGGACTGATCTGTGTGCGAGACATCGTGAACACGCCATCCAACGCAATGACGCGACCGTCAACCAACTCCAGGTCTGCATGTTCACCGCTGATAGCGCTGACGGCGGTGCTTTCCACACGGACTGCGCGCCGATCCAGCTGGAGCTTTTGCTCGGCATCCGGCGTGAATACGCCATTGGTGAACAAGGTGGTGGCGCCCCAATCGGGCAACATCAGCGCGTGGTGCATCGCCAAGGGCGAAGTCGCCAGGACGCCGATGCGGCCCTGCTCAAGCTCGTAGCCATGGCAGTACGGGCAATGGAACACCCGTTTGCCCCAGCGTTCTTTCAAGCCCGGGATCGCTGGCAACTCATCGACCACGCCGGTAGCCAGGATCAGGCGCCTGGCCTTGAACGCTCCGTTGCATGGGGTGCGCACGCTGAATCCGTCCAAGTGCCCGCTGGCCTGAACCACACTGTCCTGCACCCATGTGACCGTCGGGTACTCCATCAACTGGCTGCGCCCTTCGGCGGCGATGACCTGCGGCGGTTGGCCGTCCTGGCCAAGAAAGCCATGGGAGGTGGCTGCAAACCGGTTACGCCGTTGCCCCGCATCAATCACCAGCACCTTGCGCCGCGCCCGCGCCAGTTGCAGGCCCGCAGACAGGCCGGAATAGCTGCCGCCTATGATAATGACGTCATGCATCATGGAAGGTGACCTCATGTGATACGCACGCGGTTATCCGCGCGCTTTCACGACACACCATAAGTTACGTAAAAATACGCCGTCAAGTGTCTCGCAACTTATCGGGTTACGAACCATACTTTGCGCCGGCTCAACCTGAGGTTTATCGATGAGAAATGACACCCGGCTTTCGCGCATGCTGCACGTGTTGATCCACATGGGGCGCCACGAGGAACGCGCCACGTCGCAGACAATTGCGCAAATGCTCGGCACCAACCCGGTGGTGGTGCGGCGCACCCTCGGCCGGCTCAAGGAGAAAGGCTATGTGCGCTCGGAAAAGGGCCACCAGGGCGGCTGGAGCTTGGGTAAACCCCTGAGTGAGATTACCCTGCTGGATATTCACAGCGCGCTGGGCACGCCATCGATCTTCGCGATCGGCCTCTCGACCGATCACCCGGAGTGCCTGGTGGAACAAGCAGTGAATGCTGCCCTTACCGACGCTTTCGAACAGGCCCAGGCGCTGCTCTTGAAGCGTCTGGGCAAGGTGACACTGGCACAATTGGCCGAAGACTTTGACGAGCGTTATCGACTGGCAATGCTGCCCTAGCGCTGCGCAGGAATGCGGATATCGCCCTCGCGGCATTGGGTTTTCACACTGCGCGGGCAGCCGGCGAACGCCAGGTCCTTGGTCAGGCACACGCGCACTTCCGACAGCACCTTGCCTTTGCAAATCACGGCCACCCCATGATTGCCCATGCGCGGGTTGCTCTCGCGAAACAAAGCTTCGATCTCAGAGGCAGGCAACGATGGCGGTGTATTGAACGGCTGCAGCTGCGTTGGGATGGCAACAACGCCCAGTGCCGCGTCGGTTTTCTCCAGGTAGGCAAGCGGTTCAAGCCCGCTGCAAGTGCCGTGCTTGGCCCACTCGTGCTTGAGCAGCGAACGGGTGGGGAACAATGCGGCGCCCTTGTCCAGCTCTTCGCGGGACAAGGACGAATGCGGGTTACAGGACGCCGGCCACCCGCCCTTGGCGTATTGCGGCCACAGGCCGTGCAGCACAAATCCGTAGCCTTTGCCCGAACACTGCTCATTGTCCGGGTGCGTCAGGCAAAACGTCGGCGACCATGACAGCGACAACACATAAAAATCAAACTCTCCAGGCGTCCCCTGACTCCGTGGGGCCGCCATAGCACCTGTAGCGAACGCAAGGCACAACGTTATCCAGTATTTCATCCGTCTATTTCCTTGAAAAAGCAGGTATATCGCGCCTAGCCGGGATGATGGGGGTTACGTTGTAGCACCTTGTCCAGGATCCGGTCGGTCTTCAACGCCTCGATGGCCAGCGACGGATGCTCGGCTTCACCACGTATATGCGCGTTCATGGCCAACACGTGGTGCCACTGGATATGCGTGTGGCACGGCACGTCCAGCACTTGGTTGATCTCACCTTCGAGATGCAGCGGTTGGTCTTCGAAGACCGCAAACGTGATGCGGCCCCTGCTGCCGATCAGCTCGACTTTGTCTTCCCGGCGGTCGGCAACAAAGTTCCAGCACCCCATGCCCAATGCGCCTGAGCTGAAGGTCCAGCAGGCGGTAACCGCGTCCTCGGCCACATAGCGCCCGGCCTGACGTGCGCTAAAGCCCGACACCTCGACGATATCGCCGGCCAGGTACTGGAACAGGTCAAACCCATGGCTGGCCAGGTCGGCAAAGTAACCGCCACCAGCGACCAGCGGGTCGGTACGCCAATTGGCGGCGCTGGCGTCCTCGGCAGCCGGTGGTTTGCACAGGGTCCAGGTGAGCTGGCGCAGTTCGCCGATGCGACCGTCGCGCAACCAGTCGCGTACTTGCACAAAGCGCGGCAGCGAACGGCGGTAGTAGGAGACAAACAGATGCAGCCCGGCGCGCTCGAAGGTGCGTTGCATCAACGCACTTTGCTCGGCATTCAGTGCCGTAGGTTTTTCGACGCAACAGTGCTTGCCGGCCGCAGCCACCATCAGGCTGTATTCGAGGTGGCTGTCGGGCGGAGTGGCGATGTACACCGCGTCCACTTCGGGGTCGTTGATCAGCGCCTGGGCGTCGGTATAAAAACGGGCAATCCCATGGCGTGTCGCATAATCGCGCACGGCGGCTTCGCGGCGCCCCATCACGGCCACCAGGGCCGAACCTGGCGCTTTGTAGAAAGCGGGTCCACTCTTCAATTCAGTGACACTGCCACAACCGATCATGCCCCAACGTACGGTGCTCATCTCTTTCCCTCGTGCGTTTTGTTCAGTCGGGCAGTATCTACATAGCTGCGCCGACACGCCATACGCAGTTAGCATGACAATTGCATTACACTTTTGTGACAATCATCCCGGGGCGGGGGCACAGACGATGAAAATCAGGGCAACGGTTATTTGCGAACACGAGGGGCATATCCTCTTCGTGCGCAAGGCCAGATCAAAATGGGCCTTGCCCGGCGGCAAGGTCGAGCGTGACGAACGCCCGGTGGGCGCCGCCGAACGCGAGTTGGAAGAAGAAACCGGGTTGAACGTGGATGGCCTGCTGTACCTGCAGGAACTGAAGGCCCGCGACACGCTGCATCACGTGTTCGAAGCGTCAGTGGTGAATATTGCGCAGGCGCGGCCGTGCAACGAGATCGCCGATTGCCAGTGGTACGCCTATGGCGCACTGGACCAGTTGGACACCACCGATGCCACCAGACACATCGTCAAATCCTTTCTGCGTCGCCTGTAACCCCCGGTGGTTGGCCGACATCTTGGCGCCAAAAAGCGCCTGTCACGACCTCTCGTCTGCTGCCCCGGCTTACGCTTGACTCAAGGGGTCAATCAAAAGAGGCTCTTGGCTATTCGCCACCATCCCCGAGCACGCCCATGAGCATCGATCCCCCGAGCCAGCCCGACAGTGACGTGTACCGAACGCTGCTGGAGTCGACCAAAGCCATCCCCTGGCGCATCGACTGGCAGACCATGACCTTCAGCTATATCGGCCCGCAGATAGAGACATTGCTGGGCTGGACCCCGCAAAGCTGGGTCAGCGTGGACGACTGGGTCGAGCGCATGCACCCGGATGACCGGGAATACGTGGTGAATTTCTGTGTGTCGCAGTCCCGCGCCGGCGTGGACCACGAGGCGGATTACCGAGCGCTCACGGTCAACGGCGACTATGTGTGGATTCGTGATGTGGTGCACGTGGTGCGCAAGGATGGCGAGGTCGAAGCCCTGATCGGCTTTATGTTCGATATCAGCGAACGCAAGAAAACCGAAGAGCACTTGATACGCCTGCAAAAACAACTTGAGGAATATTCCTATCAGGACGGTCTCACCGGCATCGCCAACCGGCGCATGTTCGACACCGTGCTTGAGCGCGAATGGGCCAGCGCCCTGCGCAGCCAGTTGCCGCTATCGTTGCTCATCCTGGATATCGATTTCTTCAAGCAGTACAACGATCACTACGGCCATATCAAGGGTGATGAATGCCTGCGTCAGGTCGCACGCACGCTGTCCCAGGCGGCCAATCGACCCAGGGATTTCATTGCGCGTATAGGCGGTGAAGAGTTTGTATGGCTGCTACCGGAGACCGACGCGGCATCAGCCAAACAGGTGGCGCGGCGTTGCCTGCACCTGATCTGCCAGCAGCAGATCGAGCATGGCTTTTCGGCAGTGTCGAACCTGCTGACCCTGAGCCTGGGCGTCGGTACACGTATCGTCACACCCGACAGCCCGATGCTGGGTTTTGTCGAGGATGTCGACAAATTGCTTTATCAAGCCAAACGCAATGGACGGATGCGCGCGGAGTTTGCAGAGGGTGAAGTTTGACGCTGGCGGTCAAATTCCAGGCAAAAAAAATCCCAAGTAGCTGATGGAAACTTGGGATTTAAAAATGCATAAACCGTGGGAGGTGAACGCCCGGCTATAGTAACGATTGTAAAAACGTGTAACAAGACTATTTCAATCCATTCGTCGGATTAAAAGTTGCGTAAGTCCTTCAATAACCACATGTTTTTTAAGGTGGTGAGAAATTCCAGTGCCACTTTTTGGTGCAACTACCGGGCATATTTCCACTTATAAAAAGGGGTTATTGACTACCACAACGCTGCACGCTTTGAAGTTCGTTCATCAGGCACTTGGTTCAATAGACGATACAACGGCAGGCACGCGGCCTGGATCAATAGCATGCGGATCACTTGCATCGCCGTCACCAACGTGACCGCCAGCCCCAGCGCCTCGGCAGTCAGGCTCATTTCCGGGGCGCTGCCCGGCATCATGCCCAGGGCCAGCGACAGCCACGACAGGCCCAGCCACGTCCCCAGCCCCCAAGCGGCCAACCCGGTGGCAATCACCGAACCTGCCATCAACACCACTACCTTCAGTAGAAAGCCCGGTGCACGACGGAAAAAACCTCTGTCAAACGCAGCGCCCAGAGCGCAGCCAATCAAGAGCTGGCCCGCGCCGCTCAGCCATCCCGGCATGCTCATCGACAAGTTATTGCAGCCCACCCCCACCGCACAGATCACGAACGGCCCGAATGTCCACGGGTTAGGCACGTTGCAGTGTTTGAAACCCAGCGCCGCCAACCAGCCCATGGCCAGGATGAAAACCAGCCAGGGCCAAATCACCGGCAAAGGGGCCTGTGCAACCCCAGGCGATAGGCCAAAGGTCGCGATAGCTTGCACGGCCAGCAGGATCAGCAACAAGCGGACACTGTGGGCAGCCGCGATAAAACCGGGGTCCGCCTGGCGTTGACGGCCCAAGTGGACCATCTCGCTGGAATTGGCCGGCATCAGTGCGAAGAACGCCGTGCCGAACGGCACACCCCAGCGATTAAGGATCAACACCGAACACAGTGCCAACACCAGGGTCAGCAACACCGCCGTGACGATCAATCCAAGATGGGCCGCCACTTGCTGCATCACCGGCAAGGTGAAATGGCAGCCGATGGCGACCGCCACGATCAATTGCCCGGCTTGGCGGCCGTGGGGGATTTCAGGGACCGGGCCGCCGGTGCAACGGGTTATCAGCACCGCAAGCAGCGAGCCAATGACCCATGGCAACGGCCATCCCGCCCAACTGGCGAGGCTGGCGCCCAAGGCGCCAATGATCAGGGTGATAAGCCAATACGGGCGAAGAGTGAGGAACATGATAAATCCGGCATGGAGAAGAGTGCCGACAGGTTATAGACTCGACCTCATCACAGAAAATATCCATTTGTTAAGCAACTCATCACTCTTTGTTATGCGAGCTTGTATGAACTTGAAAGCCTTGGAATATTGCGTCGAAATCGCCCGTCAAGGCAGCTTCACCAAAGCTGCTCAGGCCCTGCATGTGGCGCAACCGGCGTTGAGCATGGCGGTGGGTCGGCTGGAGGATGAGTTGGGGGTGGCCCTGTTCAACCGGGCCACGCGACAGATCAGTGTCACGGCAGAAGGAAAGTTGTTTCTGGCGCGTGCTGAAGCCTGCCTGCAGGGGTTGCAAGGCGCGCGGCGCGAACTGCAAGACTTGACCCAATTGCACAGCGGCGAGATCCGCGTCGGCGTGCCGCCCATGTATGGCATCCGCCATATTCCCGAGTTGCTGATGCAGTTCCGTGCCCGCTACCCCGGCATCGCGATGCATGTCGTGGAAGGCAGCGCCGATGACATCAGCGAGCGCCTGGCCACACGGGACATTGATGTCGCGCTGCTGGAGTCGCGGCGCGTCGATCCGGGCTGGGAGTCGGTGTTGCTTGGCAGCGATGAAATGGTGTTGTGCATGGCTGAGCAGCACCGGCTGGCGCGAGCGGCGTCGATTTCGGCGCCCCAGTTGCAGGACGAAGCAATGCTGGTGTTCGACAACACCTTCCTGCAACGCCACCTGCTGGACACCTTTTGCAGCAATGCCCGCGTGCGTTTCAATATCGCCCTGGAGAGTAACTTCGTGCCGCTGGTGATTGCCGCTACCCGCAGCGGAATGGGCGTCTCCACCCTGCTGCGCTCGGTCCAGGAGCAAGAACCGGGAATCGCCGGCGTGTCTTTCGAGCCCGCCCAGTTCATGCACTTCAACCTGTGCTGGCGCGCCAGTGAGTACCTGTCCCAGGCCAATCGACGGTTTATTGAAACGGCCAAGTTGTTCTTTCAGGAAGATGCCGGCTCGCCGCTGTCGCGATGATCACTTGCGTGCGACTTTGTAGCGAACACAGTCCTGATAGAAGCTTTGGCGGATCGCCTCGGGCTTGAGGCGTGAACGGCTGTCGTAGGTCTGCTCGGTGATGCCCATGGCCATCATGCGCATCCACGACTTGTTGAACTTGATCGTCTGGATCTTCTGCCGCGCAGCGTACAGCGATACCCCTGACAGCTTGAGTTCCTGGGCCCTGGCGGCGGTGCCGGCGCCCCAACTGCACATGTACTTGTCACCCTCGCGCAGTTCCCGAGCCTGCACGGCAGCCGCGCCGCCGGCCAGGGAGCAGGCGATCAGCATGATTCCAACATTGCGCATTTGCATCCCCACCTAACCGCCTGAAAATAAAAGCGATTCTGGCGAGGATTTTGTTACAAAGGGGCCATTAAATTGCCTTATCGACAAAACTTTATGGCCACAATTTAGCCCCTCACCCAGGAAGTTCAGGCGTTTACCACTGATAAGTCGCACTCGCCTGCACCGTACGCTGCGAGCCGTACCAGCACCACGAGTACGAATAGCACGACGCGACATACTCTTTATTCGCCAGGTTAGTGGCGTTCAGCGCCAGGCGCAGGTTGTCCTTGAGGTTGACGATGTTCTTGATGTCGTAGTGCACCGCCGCATCGAACAAGGTGTAGCCCGGTACTTTCAGAGTGTTAGCCGTATCGCCCCACGAGGAACCGACATAACGCGCCCCCGCCCCTGCCCCAAACCCTTTGAGGTTGCCGTCATGGAAGGTGTAATCCGCCCACGCCGAGGCCGTGTGGCGCGGAACCGCGTAGGTGGTGGTGCCCTCGGCATTGATCGCCGGGCCTACGCCGATGTCGCTGATGGGCGCATAACGCACGGTGTTGTTGGACTTGCTGATGCGATTGTCCAGGTACGCGTAGGCCGCAGTGATGTCCAGGTTGTCATTGAGGCTGGCCTTGCCTTCCAGTTCAAACCCACGGGATTGCACTTCGCCATCCTGGCTCTGGCAGCGTCCGGTGCCGCACAGGTGCGTAGGGTCCGGATCGGTCGTCAGGACGTTGCTCTGGCGCAGGTCAAAGATTGCCGCGGTGATAAAGCTATTGCTGCCCGGCGGCTGGTACTTGATGCCGATTTCATACTGCTTGCCTTCGGTCGGCTTGAACACCGAGCCACCATACCCAGTGCCTGATTGGGGGTTGAAAGACTCCGAGTAACTGGCATACGGCGCCAGGCCATTATCGAACAGATAAACCAGACCGACGCGCCCGGTGAAGGCTTTGCTGTCCAGCGAGGACTGGCTCTTGGTCGCCGTGCGCAGGGTCTTCGTGGTGCTGTCAGTGCTGGCCCAGTCATAGCGACCGCCCAGCAGCAACACCCACTTGTCCCACTTCATCTGTTCTTGCAGGTAGACGCCGGTCTGTTCGCTGCGCGACGTGCCGTCGGTGGTGTACGCCGGTACCGCAACGGCGGCGCCGTAGACCGGGTTGAAAATATCCAGGGTCGGCCCGGCAGTGTAGGTGCCTGAACCGGACAGGGTATCGGTGCTGGTGTTCTGATAGTCGAGCCCCATCAGCAAGGTGTGCTGCACCGGGCCGGTGTCGAATCTGGCTTGTACCTGGTTGTCGAGGGTATACGCATCCATGTCCACATCGGTGGCGATGGTCGAACGGCGGATGGTCCGGTAATCCGTCATCAGGTAGTTGCTGTAGAGGCTGCGGTACTGGCCTTCGCTGCGCAGGTAACGCGCGTTCTGGCGCACGGTCCACACATCATCGAAGTGATGTTCGAAGGCGTAGCCGATGGAATAGTACTCGCGGTCGCTCTTCTCGAAACTCTTTTCCCCATCATAGAAATCCACATCGATGCTGCGCCCGGTCGGGCTGTGCAACACCGAGCCCCAGGCCGGCACCGAGCCGTAGGACGCGCCTTTAGGGTCCTTTTGGAAATGCCCAAGCAGGGTCAGCGACGTGGCGTCGTCCGGGCGCCAGGTGAACGCGCTGGACAGCGACTGGCGACGGGTCTCGGTGTGTTCGACCTGGCCGTCGGCGTCGTCGAACAGTCCGGCGACGCGGTAGGAATACACGCCCTGATCGTCAATCGGCCCGCTCAAATCGAAGGTGGTGCGCTTCTTGTTGAAGGTGCCGTATTCCACGCCCACTTCATGAAACGGCGTGTCCAGCGGGCGCTTGGTGACCATGTTGATCACCCCGCTCGGCGTTCCCTGGCCGTACAGCACCGACGCCGGGCCGCGCAGCACTTCAACGCGCTCCAGGTCGAAGGCGTCTTTTTGCGGCAAGGCGTCACGGCTCGACGGCATGCGCAGGCCATCAAGATAAGTGGCCGGCGCGAAGCCGCGGATGGTCAGTTGGTCCAGACGCGAGGCGGTAGCGCCACGGGTTTCCGGGACCACGGCGGCGCTGTAGCGCAGGATCTGGTTAAGGCTCTCGGCGTTCTGCGCACGCATCTGGTCCTTGGTGACGATGGAGATCGACTGCGGCGTTTCGATCAGCGCGGTGTCGGTCTTGGTCCCGGACAGGCTGCGCGTGGCCACATAACCGGACACCGGCCCGGTGGGACTTTCGGCCTGGTAGGCGCCGCTGATCGTGGTGGCCTGCAACTCCATGGCGCCGCCGTTTTCCGGGATGGCTTCCAAGCGGTAACGGTCGGCGGAAATCTTCAGGGCTTGCAAGCCGCTGCCGGCCAGCAGCTGGCTCAGTGCCACATCGGTGTCGTATTGCCCGCTCAAGCCATTGCTGACCTTGCCTCGGGTCAAGCTTGCATCAAACGCCAGCACCAACCCCGCCTGCTCGGCCAGGCTATTGAGGGCCTGGCTCAAGTCACCGGCCCGGATCTGGAAGCTGCGCACGGCGCTGCTGCTTGCTTGGGCATAGGCGGATTGGACATTCAGCAACGGCACGGCGGCAAAAGCCACCGCAGCTGACAGGGCCAGTGGATGCAAGGGACGAGCGAGGCGCGACATGGGAAATCCTGGGTCATGGAGGTTCTATTAACCATGACGGCCATGTCCGCAAATCGGGCAAGGATGAGAGCAGTTTTTATTTGAGATGGTTTATCCAGGCCTTGCTGCAATCAGTCGGCTCGCTTTTTTGTGTAGCCCTTTGAGGTGGGTTTACGCGGTTTTTCTCCAGCATTTGTCAGCCCATTCTGATTTTCCAAACCGTTCATCCAGCCGCTTTTTCCTGCGGCAGACTCCGACGCCTTGCCCTCTGCCGAGACGTCACGGATGACCCACGCTGCGCACATTGCCGCTATCGAACATGAAAACACTCAACCATTAGCAATTTACCGAGATAAAATTCGCGATCAGGATAAGCACATAATGGGACGGGTATATGTTTTTAGCTTAAAAGATGGCCACCTTACTACGATTTACGAACACTCTCTCGGACACTTAGAAGGAAATCATGGCCCACACTTCAATACCAAAAATACGATAAACGAAATTAAGACCCCACTAAAAATTGGTGACGACTCCCACACGTATTTTAAGAGATCAAAATGAAAACCGCTTATATAAACGAACTCGGCATCAGGCCTTGGACAGATGCGGACAGCATAAACAACAGTAAATTTACTACCACAACCTTGGTAGACCACAACTTTCCTGATTTATGGAAAAGTTGGTGCAGTGTCGTGGAGCACCTTTCTGAGACGTGGTGCTTTAAAAGAGAGTGGAAAGTAATTCGCGGGAAAAAGCCCAACTCAAAAACTGAGGAATACTTATTAAGGAAAGACTTAACCAGCCAGCTCAAAAGTGGAGATTTCTTGCAAAAAAACGAAAAAAGCAACACATACTCCATGATCAAAAACAGGCCAAACACGCCAATAAAAATAAACAGCTTAGCGCTAGAAGGGTCAAGTAGCGTTTTTTTAATAATAGAAAAAACAAAAAGCGAAATAGAGACACTCTGGAAAAACATGTTGATTTTTGAAAAAAATATTACCGCAAAAAACATTGGTTATTTTTTAGACTCGAATGACAGCTTATTACTCTGTAGATTCTATGAAGAAGAAACACATGCAGCAACGCAGTTTATATACCCAACAAAATTCAAAGACGAGATATCTTCAGCACTCAAAAAAAAACAAAATACAGAAAATAAATATTCAAGACACCTACAATTTTATTCACCACAAACTATAAATATACAACCTTGGCAAGCAATATAAAAACCAAGCAACTAACAGCGCTCTGATATTTATTGGAGACCCTACTGATATTTATTTTTATGAGGCAACCAACCTAAAACTCAAACACCAAAAACACAGATAAGTTATAAAAACAACCCAAAAAAAACACAAAATATTTAACCAATGAATAATTCAACAGATCACACAACCCATTACAAAACAGCTTTGGTTATAGCACTCAATGCCGACATAGAAGAAGACGTTATGCTACTTATCGATGAAGTACTCATTAATTGCTTTATCACCTACTGTCCTTATGAAATTGAAATAGGCAAGGGCTACTCCTATTTCCTTTACGGATAATTGCAAGACGAAAACTTTTTTCCTTCACGCTGCTCAATGACCAAGGCGTGCATTACGACCACCCCCACCTCAATGAGGGCCTCATCAAGTTAGAAGTCGAACGAATAGATGCAAGCTTTCACTAACATATAACTATGCGACAATACTGCGCACTGCAGACCAACCCAAGCAAAATTCGAAAATCACATCGAGATTGACATGCCGGAGCGAATAAGATCACAAGCACAATCCATTAAGGTTGTCACGAGAAAAATCTTAATTCAAATAACACCAAGCTTGCGAAAAGCAATATTATTGCAAAGCTTATAACCCGAATTAGCGAGAGCAATAATCGCTGGATGACATCAACAAAAGCCAAACCTAAAACACCTGCACCGCCAAATCAAAACACATGGAACTAATGAAGACAAATTTTGATCATCTCGCATAACTATAAACCTCAACAATCCAAGTGGTGCAAAAACAAAAATTGTGACATTTAAACCATGGCGATACCATAGAGCTTCGGCAGCAAGGCGCACACGCACGCCAGTCACCATAAGATTGATCAAAGATTTAGATAGCCACAGAAGCTCATTTAACAGCACCAAAGATGTGGTAGATGCTTCAAACGCAGTCGGGCTCGATAGATTGGAAAGGCCAAGAAGATGAAAACTCAAACCCTGGAAAACTTGATAACCGAATATTTATCACAGGTAAAAAAAGCAACAGACCTACTTGAGTGCACGTTCGGAACCAAAAATATTCTGGGGCTATGGCGCGCCAAAAAGATTCCGCAATGCGGGCTCCTTACCGAAGACATTACCTACGAGCTGCATGGTGTTGGTTGCAGTGTTTATCTATCTAACATTTGTGTCGATTTCGATTATGGCCCTGATGAGAGGATCGACGGCTTCGACCCTTGGCGGCTGTATATGTACGCATGTGAGGTGCCGAACAAATACAAGAAATACACAAACAAAGCGTCTTTGGAGAATGACTTCAACGAATATCTTAAGTTGGGAAAAGCCAAGAGAATTTCCGGCTCCATATCGAACTTGTACTTCATTCAACCATGACCCAGGAACCTAAAAAAACGATCGGGCCTCACCCCCACGCCACCACCAACAACCCCACCCCCAACCCCAAACACAACGGCGAATAAACCCACGTATCCATCCTCGCAAACCGCGACCCGCCGACCTTTTTGAAAAACCCCACCAACTCCGAGTCCCCAATCGCCCTGGCAAACATCACCAACGCTATCGCACTGATCCCCCACTGCAATGCTCCGTGGGATACCGGCGAGAAATACAGCCCGGCTCGCAGGCAGACGAGCAGTGCAATCGCGACCAGCCCCATTGCCACCAGAAAAGTGCCGAGAGCCGATGGTTTGAACGCAGGACGAGGCCCGCTGGCGAATTCGCCCGGGAGCTGCGGGATGGCCGCCAGGCTGCCGAGTTTGCCGCCCGCCGCCCAGTACAGGTGGACCATGCTGATGCAGGTAAAAATGCCGACGATCCACCGTGCGATGACAAAGCTCATGGCTGGCTCTCCTCAAAGGTGCGAAACAGGATAGTCGCCCAGGGATTTTTTGCAGGCATTTCGTCGGCGGCTGATGGTAAAGTGCCGCCCCATGAAACTTGCCCGTGCCGACCGCTCACTCATTGCCTGGATGCTGTATTGCTGCGTCCTGTTCAATGTGTTCGTCTGCAGTATTGGGCATGGGCAGATGGTCGGGATGCAGCTCAATGGCATCGGCGGTCAGTTCTGTACCGTGGACCCGCGTACCCAGGCGCCCAAGCCGTCCAACTCCACCGATGAAAACCTGCCCACGCTGTCCAAGGCATTTGGTTGCCCACTGTGTTCCACCGGGGGTATGGGGCCGGCGCTCAGCTCCAGCCTGAATGTGGCGGTGTTGCCACAACCTCACGCACCACCGCCAGCAATCGTCACCCGCGCTGACACCCCCGCCCGCGTCACCTGGCCCACGGCTAATCCGCGGGCCCCGCCTGCCTTCACCTGATCTCTTCGCTTTCCGATCTGCACCGGCCACCGTTTCCCCAAGGAAATACGCAAGGCTGTGCGTTGCTTTCAAGCCAAGTTTTTCAGGATTCAACCATGAAACATTTACCCCTGTTGGCGGGCCTGTTCGGCTGCCTGCCTGTCTGCACCTGGGCCATCGAGCTGGCCCCGACCACCATTGATGGCGAGTCAACAACCGAACCCGGCCTGAGCCTGGAGCAATCCAGCGGCGTGGCTTCGCGCTTGGGATTGAGCGTGCGGGACACCCCGGCGTCAGTAGCCATTGCCAATCGCAACGATATTGAACGCCACGGCGCCAAGACCTTCCGTGATGCCGCCAACACCCTGCCTGGCGTCAATGCCAGCGCTCCGCCGGGATTTGGAGGTTTTGTGTCTTATCGTGGATTCACCAGCAGCCAGATCACCCAGATGTTCAATGGGATCAACGTTGCCACCGGCCTGGCGCGGCCGGTGGATGCGTGGATCTATGACCGGGTGGAACTGGTCGGCGGCCCTTCCTCCCTGATCAACGGGGCCGGCTCTGTGGGCGGCTCGCTGAACTACGTGACCAAGTTGGCGACCCGTGAGGAACACGCTGCCGAAGGCCAACTGACCTATGGCAGCTACGACACGGCCGGCATGGCCTTCGGCGTGAACCATGCCCTGACCGAACCGGGCGCCGAGGTGCAGCACTATGCGCGCCTGGACGTCAGCCGCAACACCCATCACAGCTACATCGACCGCGCTCAACGCGATGCCTGGAGCCTGGCGTTTTCCCTGCTCAGCGACCTCACCCCCAACCTGTCCCACACCCTGGCCCTGGAATATCAGGATGAGCATGAAGACAGCCCGTATTGGGGCACGCCCGTGCTCAACCCCAAGGCCGGCGAGTTGAAAATCGACACACATAACCGTTTCAACAACTACAACGTCGCAGACGGTCGTTATGAGCAGCGCACGCTGTGGGCACGCTCGATCATCGACTACCGGATCAACGACAGCACCACTCTGAAAAACACCCTCTATCATCTCGACAGCCAACGCGACTACCGCAACCTGGAGACCTACCAGTACAACGCCAATAACAGCGCGGTGAACCGCTCCACCGCCTACCAGGTGCGCCATCAAGGTGAACAGAACGGCAACCAGTTCGAGCTGCGCCATGACGCCCGTGTCTTTGGCCTGTCGACCACGTGGTCCGGCGGCTTTGAGTACAAGGTCAACAGCACCACTAACACGCCCTGGAATGTGCCGGGCAACAGCACGGTGGATCCGAACGCCTTCAACCCCGGCCACTTCTACGACCTACCGCGAACCCAGGAGAAGTTCGGTGAGGACAAGACCAATGAAGTCACCACCAAAGCGCTGTTCGTGGAGAACCGACTGGGCCTCACCGACAAGCTCTCGTTGCTGACCGGCCTGCGTTATGACGCCATCGACCTGGATGTGACCAACCACCGCGCAGTCACGGCCACCAACCCGCGGCACTTCAAGCGCCGTTGGGAGCCGGTGACCGGCCGGGTGGGCCTGACCTATCAGTTTGTCCCATCAGCAAATGTTTACGTGCAGTACAGCACCGCCGCCGAGCAACCGAACACCACCACGCAGGTGTTCGATGTATCGACTGGCAAGCAGTGGGAAGTGGGCAGCAAGTTCGACTACCTGGACGGGCGTGGCTCAGCCACCGTGGCCGCCTACAGGATCGAGCGCAAGGATTTTGCCGTCACCGACCCGCAGGCCCCGACCAGCAGTATCCCGGTCGGCGCGCAGTCGTCCAGGGGCATCGAGCTGGCCACTTCGCTGCGCCTCACACCGAGGTTACTGGCAGAGGGCAACTTCGCCTGGGTGGATGCGGAGTACGACGAGTTCAACGAGAAGATCGCCAGCGGTGCGGTGGTTTCGCGCAAGGGCAATACACCGACCAACGTGCCCAAGCGCGTAGGTAACCTGTGGTTGACTTATGATTTCGCCGAGGACTGGCAAGGGGGCGTGGACGCACGTTATGTCGCCGAGGTTTATGCGGATAACGCCAATACGATGACCGTGCCCGCCTACACCCTGTTTGGCACGTTCCTGCGCTACAAGGTGGATGCTCACACCTCGGTCACTGGCCGGGTGCGTAACTTGACCAATGAGGTGTATGCCGAGTTTGCCCATGTGTCGCCGGCTTATTACCTGGGCTCGCCGAGAACCTTCGAGGTCGCGCTGCAAACCCGTTTCTAAACCTGGAATGCAATCAACTGTGGGAGCGGGCTTGCTCGCTCCCACAGTTTGACCTTCAGCAGCTAGCAAGACTCACTTCAAGCTTGCCTCCACCTTCCCCGCCACATCCTCCGGTAACCAGGCCTTCCACACTTCAGGGTGCTCTTTCAAGAACACCTGAGCCACCTCCCGTGGCGGTGTGTGCTTCTCGCTCATGCTCGCCAAGGCTTTATTCAGCGGCTCTATCGGAAATTCGACCTTCTCGAAAACTGCCGCAATCTGCGGATGTTCCTTCTGGAACGGGGTAGACACACCAATGCTCAATTTGGACGCCAGGGACCGCGTAGGCTTTGGATCGGGATTATCCGCATCCGTCAGCGTTTTCCAGGCTTCGGCATCGAACGGCGGCTCTTCCAACTGGATCAACTTATAGCGGCCCATCAAGGGCGTCGGCGACCAGTAGTAAAACAACACCGGCTTGCCCCGGCGGATCGACGAGGCAATTTCGGCATCCAGCGCCGCCCCCGAACCACTGCGAAAGTTCACGTAGCTGTCGTCAAGGCCATAAGCTTTAAGCTTCTGCTTGTTGACCACTTCCGAGGTCCAGCCGATGGGGCTGTTGAGAAAGCGCCCCTTGCCTGGGGATTCCGGGTCCTTGAACACATCCTTGTAACGGGCCAGGTCCTTCACGCTCTTGAGGTCCGGCGCCAGGGGCTTGATACCTTTGGCGGGATCGCCCTTGACCACGTATTCCGGCACCCACCAACCCTCGGTGGCACCTTTGACCGTATCGCCCAAGCCCGCAACCTTACCCTCGGCTTCGGCCTTGACCCACACCGGGCTGCGTCCCGCCCACTCTTCACCGATGACCTGGATGTCGTCCTTGGCCAGGGCGGTTTCCAGCGTAATGGTGGTGCCGGGCAAGGTGTCGGTGGGCAGGTCATAACCCTTCTCGACAATCACCCGCAGTATTTCGGTGATCAGGCTGCCGCTTTCCCAGTTCAGGTCGGCAAAGTGTACCGGCGCCTGTGCGGCCGACACTGACAGGCTCATGGCCGTCAACGACGCCGCCAACAGCGTTCTCAATCCTTTCATGCCCTTGCACCTCGCGATATCACAGCAAACAGCGGACGGCTTTGCTGACTAAGCGCGAAGCCTCTGAATAGTTAAGTCAACTCAACTGTAGTAGAGGTTCCGGGAGATAGGAGATGTTCGCTGTATTTGCTGGTTATTCGCTGGCCTTGAATGTCACCAGCTCACCCTTGCGCCATTTGGCGGCCTTGCCGGTCACGGCCTTGAGGGTTTTGGTCAGGCCTTCCTGCAGTTGTTCGTTGGCCGCAAATACCAGCATCACGCTGTGGCCTTCCTTGAAGACGATGCCGTAGCCATCGGCCGTCGACACAAAGGCGTAGTCGCCCAGGCCATACACCGTCAACTTGATATCGCGGAACTTGAGTTCGAACTTGCCACCTTCGCGACTGGGCAGTACCGCAGCACGAAAATGGTCACCCACCTTGAGCTCCAGGCGCGGTTTGTCATCCACGACCATCGCTGCCTCGGTGTCGATTTCGGCAACGTAGATGCCTTCTGGCGTCTGCTCAGTGATGTAAACGAAACGGGATTGAAACTGCTTGACCAACTTTGCGCGCAAATCACCCAGCACGAACAACGCGTGCATATCCAGATTACTGACTGCCAAGGAAACGCCCCCACATCGAAAAGAGCGCTGTCCGCCAGAGCGGGCAGCACAAAAAAACGGCCATCTCGGCACGATCACACAACACATTCATAGAAAAACTGAAGAAGATCTCGCGGCTGCATCCGAAGACTAGTACCGACGTACACAATGAGCCTTGTGCAAGGTCATCAGCCATCACAGGAGATCACAGGTTCAATAACCAGAGAATACCGGTCGACCCGCTTCAGAGAATAACGCCCTTAAAAAACGTAGTTTCCGACAATTCAAACAAGCCAGGACAGCCTGGCATGGAACCAACGGCCGGCTGCCGACGACAATACTAAAACAGCAACGCGGGTTAAAACCACCTGTAACGCTGCTGCTGGGTCAACAAAGATCGATCGACAGGAGCCGACCATGCACCGACGCCCAAACGACGCTACGTCTTCCCGAACTCGCTCATCGTTTCAGGACGAACACCAATACTACTGCTTGCACAGTCCCAACGGGTACCCCAATTCTATTCTTTACCAGGTAGTACCGGCCGGAAGAAACTTCTTTCATATCCGCGAAGTCACCAGCGGCAGGATCAAAGGCTTTCGCAGCGACCATGTCCAGGCCTGCGAACTGGCCAAGCGGCTGGAGGCCTCCCTGCACGACGGGATCGTTTCGTCACCCGGATGACTTTACTGCGCCGCCGCCCCTCAACAACTGCCATACTGGCCCGTCCATTGAAATTGGCCCCGCTTGGGTCAGGTTTCATCAGTGCAGTTAGTTACCTCGAAGGGAAGGCTATACGTGACGGAATTTGATATTGGCGAATTTTTCATCCACGGCGACGCAAGGGAAGTAGACGGTGAGTTTCAAGCAGTGATCGTGATGCGCGCCAAGCCACCGTTGACCACCGTCACCACGCACCAGGTGGAAAAGGACCGTTGGTTCAAGACACTGGATACCGCTGCCATCGCTGGCAAGGAGTCCGCCCTGGCGCTCAAGACCGCAGTGGATTCAGGGGCGCTGACCTCCTGACAATCCGATCGAACTCTACCGCGCCACAAGCCTCCCATGCGTAACGATCCTAAAACCGCAGGGAGACTGATATGGACGCGCCACTACCTACACTCGAAACGTTATTTGAACAACTGGGCCTGGACTCGTCGCCGCAAGCCATCGACGCTTTCATTGTCGCGCACCCGCTGCGTGACGACGTCAAATTGATCGACGCCCCGTTCTGGACGCCGCAACAGGCTCGGTTTCTCAAGGAAGAACTGCATGAAGACGCCGAATGGGCCATCTGCGTGGATGAGCTCAACCAGCGCCTGCATCAACCTCGGTAACCCCGTCGCCGCAAACCGCCTGCAGCTCGCAGGCGCTTGCACAAGCGCCTAACGCAGAGCCTTCGCGCCCTCAGGCTTATACCCCAGACGCAAGCCACCCCAATGCCGCCCCAGAACCATGATCGGCACCGACAGGTCATGCATCAGCTCGCCGGTATCACGGGTATAGGTCTGTAACAGCACCGCTTGCTGATGGCTGCCACAACGAATCCCTGTGCGGTCCTCGAACTTGCGCTTGGTGCGATTCTGCACCGCATCCACCTGGGCATCTCCGGTCAGCGCCTGGGAAAACGCCTTGTTGTGGGTCGGCACATAGCCTTGGGGCGTGCAGGCAATCGCAAACACCAGCCCTTCGTGACGCGGCAGCAGCGCCTCCTGAATCGCCGGCAACACCTGGTCGGTGTAACCGTCGAAGCGCGTGTGGTACTTGCTCGGGCTGGTTTTGGGGATTGGCGTGTAGCTGCGGTCGAACAAGTCGTCCAGGCTGATGCGGCTTTGCTGCACGTCTGCCTCGAACTGCGCGGCAATGCGGCTGGCCCCTTCGCGCGCCAGGTCGTAGACACGCTGGTGATAGTCATCCAGCCCGACCTCCGCCAGGCGTTCGCTGATGGTTTCTGCCTGCCCCTCCATTTGCACGGCGGCGTCGGCCAGTTGGCGGGTTTGCTGGTCGCTCACGTCCAGGTCGCTGCGCATCTGCTCAACGGCGTGGAACAAGCTATCGAGTTGGGCGCGGTTGGTGTCGGTACCCTGGGCGATCTCACTGACCTGCCCTTCCACATCCGCCGCCAGGCTGGCGATGCTGTGCAGTTGCTCGCCGGCTTGCTCCACTTGCTCGACGCCGGTGTGCAGATCCGCCGACAACTGGCGAATCTGCTCCACCACCTGAGCCGTGCGCTGTTGGATGTCCGCCACCATCACCCCGACTTCATCGGTGGCCGTGGCGGTACGACCGGCCAGCCCGCGCACTTCGTCCGCCACCACGGCAAACCCGCGCCCATGCTCACCGGCCCGCGCCGCTTCAATCGCGGCGTTAAGCGCCAGCAAGTTGGTCTGGCTGGCGATGGACTGAATCACCAGGGTGACGCGCTGGATTTCTTCGCTGCGCTGACTCAAGGCTTCGATCAGCTCGCGGCTGGCGTTGGCGCGCTGGCTGAGCTGATGCATGCGGATGATCGACTGGGCCAGCACTTCACGACCTTCAGTGCTGCGCTGATGGGCCTGGCTGGCGGCCGCCAAGGCCTCACGGCTGAGTTGGGAGGTGATCTTCTCGGTGCCGATCATCACTTCGGCATTGTTGACAATCTGCTTGGCCGCGCTCAATTGCGACTGCACACGCGCAGCCAGTTGCTTGACCGAATAGGCCACGCCGGCGGCGGACAGTGCGTTATGGCTGGTGGTATAGGACAGATCGCGGGTCAGCTCGCCCATCGTATCGGCGGCATCAGACTGCGCAATCACAGGCTTGGGACTTTTGAGGCGGGGCAACCAGATGACCAGCAAGGTCAATGGCAGGCAGAGATACAGCGGCAGGCTGGCCAACGCAAGGCCCAGCAGGACCAGCACCAGGGCGGTGCTCTGCAAGAGCGGCATCAACCAGCCGGGCAACCCGCGCACCACCGCATCGGGTGGCACTGCTGCGCCCATCAGAGTTCCGTCTCCAGCCATCTTCGTTACCCCGCTGCTTGTCGTTATTGTGCCTGCATTAAACGCCACTATCGGGCCATTATCCATGGGCCTTTAGTGGGGTGGCTTGCAGCAGATCAATAGACGGGGTGTAACGGGTTTTTCTCTGGGGAGCCGCCTACACGGCCCCCAGCTTCACCGCATCAGGCTTGACGCTGGTGCTTGTCGATCTGCTCGTGGCGCTCTTGCGCTTCGATGCAGTACTTGGTGGTCGGGCTGATCAGCAGGCGCTTGAGGCCGATAGGCTCGCCGCTGTCATCGCACCAGCCAAAGGAATCTTCCTTGATGCGTTCCAGTGCACGCTCAAGTTGCGGCAGCATGCGCTGGTCGCGGTCGATGGCGTTTACCAACCAGGTGCGCTCTTCTTCCACGGAAGCAGCGTCGGCCGGGTCAGCCGGGGTGTCCAGGCTTTCAATGGCGATACGGTTCTGTTCAATGCGCTCGTGGTGCTCCACTTTCATGTCTTGCAGCAACTGCTCAAAAAAAGCGTGCTGTTCGGCATTCATGTAGTCATCCGCCGGCATGGCCAGCAACTTTTCCTTTGTCATTGATTTCTCTATAAAAAATACGTGCATTAAGGCGAATAAGGGAGCGTTCCGGCCGACCTCTGCAGGTCTCGGAAGGGCGCCATCCATTCCAAGCGCCACCCGGCACTCAATTTACGAGGGGCGGCAGTCTAAGGCCGACTTGAGGGCGCAGCAACTGAAAAGACAGGCATTTTTACCGATACAACCCCAAAAGGCACCAGAACGGGCTTGGCGAACGGTTATCGGAGTGCGTTTATAGCAAGAAATTCAAGTTTGTGGAGCTATATAGAAGACAAACGGTTAGATCTGCCTGGTGATTTTCAAATGTGGTAGGGGGGCAAGCCCCCTCCCACATTTTGTACTGCGTCAGCGCTTGAGTTTGCGCTTGTTGCGGTATTGGTCGATGACCACCGCCACCACAATGATCAAGCCCTTGATGATGTCCTGGATATACGCATCCACACCCACAAACGTAAACCCGCTGGCCATCACCCCGAGGATCAGCGCGCCGATCACCGTGCCGGTGATGCGCCCTACCCCGCCCGCCAGGCTGGTGCCGCCGATGACCGCCGCAGCAATCGCGTCCAGCTCATAGGACATGCCCATGCCCGCCTGCCCGGTGGCAGCGCGTGCCGAGGCCACCACACCGGCCAGGCCAGCCAGTAGGCCCGCGATGCTGTAGACGATGATCAGGTGGCGCTTGACGTTGATCCCCGAGGTCCGCGCCGCCTGCATGTTGCCGCCGATGGCATAGGTGTACTTGCCGTACTTGGTGTAGCGCAGGGCGATATGGAAGATCACCGCCACCACCAGGAAGATGATCACCGGCATCGCGCCATGACCGATGGCCGTGTACGAGTCCGAAAGCATGCTCACCGGCTGGCCTTCAGTGTAGTAACGCGCCAGGCCACGGGCCGACACCATCATGCCCAGTGTGGCGATAAACGGCGGGATACCGGTGACAGCAATGATGCTGCCGTTGATCGCCCCCGCCAGCAGTCCCACACCCAGCCCCATCGCTACCGGGATCCACACCGGCAAATCGGTCAGGCTTGGGAACACGGCTCGGGAAAAGTCGGAGGTCTGCGCCAAACTGGCAGCGATCATCGCCGACAGCGCCAAAACCGACCCGGACGACAAATCAATCCCCGTGGTAATGATTACCTGGGTCACCCCGATGGCCAGCAGGCCGATGATCGACACCTGCAGGATCATCAGCACCAGGCGCTGGGAGTTCATCAAAAAGCTCTGGTCCCGCACGATCCAGCCGAACAACTCAAACACCAGGCCGATGCCGATCAGCACCAGGAAGATGCTCAGCTCGGTGGGCAGTCGCCGCCGGTGCTTGACCGGTGCCGTGGCAGGCTTGTTGTCTGTTATTGCGTTCATAGCCAATCACCTTCTTATTCTGTGCAATTCTTCAGTGGACCACGGACATACCGGAGGCCAACTGCATGACTTTTTCCTGGGTCGCATCCGCACGGTCCAGGGTGCCCATCAGTTCACCTTCGTGCATCACCATCACCCGGTCGCTCATGCCCAGCACTTCAGGCAGCTCCGAGGAAATCATGATCACCGCCATGCCTTCGCTGGCCAGGAACGAGATCAAGCGATAGATCTCGGCCTTGGCGCCGACGTCGATACCGCGAGTCGGCTCATCCAGGATCAGCAAGCGTGGATTGGTCATCAGCCAACGGGCGAGCAAGGCTTTCTGCTGGTTGCCGCCGGACAAGGTGTCGATGCACTGCTCAAGCGACGGAGTCTTCACCCGCAGCTTCTTGCACATCTCCTCACACAAGGCGCGCAGGGCTTTCTGCTGGATAAAACCGTTGCCCGAATAATGCGGCAACACGGCCATCTCCATGTTTTCCAGCACCGACAGGCACGGGAACAGCCCACTGAGCTTGCGGTCCTCGGTCAGCAGCGCGAAGCCTTTCTCGATGGCCATGTGCGGGTCGGTAATGCGTACCGGTGCGCCATCCAGGGTGATCTGGCCGCTGCTGCTGGGGGTGATGCCAAAGATGGTTTCCGCCACGTTGGTGCGGCCAGAGCCCATCAGCCCGGCAATACCGAGGATCTCGCCGGCATGCAGATCGAAGGAGACGTCCTTGAACACGCCGTCCAGGGTCAGGTCGCGCACCGACATCAACAGCTCGCCGATAGGCGTTTCGCGCACCGGGAACAACTGGCTCAGCTCACGCCCGACCATCATCGAGATCAGGCTGTCGCTGTTCATGCTGTCGGCACGTTGCAGGCCGATGTAATGGCCGTCACGGAACACCGCCACTTCATCGGCGATCGCAAACACTTCGTTCATTTTATGGGTGATGTAGACGATGCCTTTGCCCTGTGACTTGAGGTCGGCAATGATCGAAAACAGGTGGGCCACTTCCTTCTCGGTAATGGCCGACGTCGGTTCGTCCATGATCAGGATGTCGGAGTCGTAGGACACCGCCTTGGCAATCTCGACCATCTGTCGCTCGGCGATGCTCAGGTTGCCGACGTGTTCTTCCGGATCGAGGTTGATGCGCAGGCGCGCCAGCAACTCGGCGGTGCAGCGGTGCATTTCGCGGTGGTTGACCATGTGCAGGCTGTTGAGCTGCTCGCGGCCGATCCAGATGTTTTCGGCGATGCTCATGTGCGGCATCAGGTTGAGTTCCTGGTGGATCATCGCGATCCCGGCCTTCTGGGCCGCCAGGGGCGTTTCAAATACGATGGGCTTGCCGCGCAGGCGGATTTCACCGGCGTCGGGCTGATAGATGCCGGCGATGATTTTCATCAAGGTCGACTTACCTGCACCGTTCTCGCCCATCAGCGCCAGCACGGTGCCAGGGCGTACACGCAGTTGCACGTCGGCCAGGGCCACGACGCCGGGAAAGCCTTTGCTGATGTTGACGATTTCCAGCAGGTAGGGTTCTTCCAGCGCCAGCGGCTGGAGACCGGGGGGCTGCGAGACAGCGGCTTGAGCGAGCATAGGGAGGTACTCCATCAGCAGGGCGGGCACGACCGCCCTGCCGGCTTATTGTTGTTATGTCAGGGCTACTTGAAGTCTTTGACGTTGTCCGGGGTGATCAACTGGAACGGGATCACCACGTTCTGCTCGATGGGTTCGTTCTTGGCCATCTTGCGCGCCGTCTCCACCGATTTGTCCGCCTGGCCCTTGGCATCCTGGAAGGCCGACACGGTCATGTCGCCCTTGGTGATCGCGTTGAGGCCGTCCGGCGTGCCGTCGACACCCGCGATCAGTACGCCTTTCTTGCCTGCCGATTTCAGCGCCATGGACGCGCCAATCGCCATTTCATCGTTGTTGGCCAGCACCGCGTCGAAATCGCGGCCTTGAGTCAACCAGTCGTTGACCAGGGTCATGCCCCTGTCACGCAACCAGATGCCGGTCTGTTCCTGCTCGATCTTGATGCCTGGGTACTTGGTCAGGACTTCCTTCACACCCTTGGTGCGGTTGGTGGTGGAGTTGTTCGCCAGGTCACCCAACAGGATCACGACGTTGCCCTTGCCGCCGAGTTTTTCGGCGATGTATTGCATTTGCAGTTTGCCGGCCTCGACGTCATCGGACACCACTGCCGCGACGCCTGGCGCCAACGTTGGGCTGTCGGGGCGGCGGTTGACGAACACCAGCGGAATTTTTGCGGCGGTAGCGGCCTTGATGATGTTCGCCGTAGAGGCAGTGTCCACCGGGTTGACGATGATGGCGTCGACCTTCTGGCTGATAAAGTTCTCGACCTGGCTCAGTTGCTTCACCACGTCGGCGCGGGCGTCTTCGAACTGCAGCTGCACGCCGTCACCTTTAGGGTAGGACTTGGCTTGCTTGTCCATGTCTTCGCGCAGGTAGGTGAGGAAGGTGTCATCGAAGGCGGACATGCTCACGCCTATCTTCAGATCAGCAGCCGAGGCAACACCGCTGGCGAGCAGCATGGACAGGGCCAGCGCGGTAAAACGGATCGGGGTCTTCATGAACGGTCTGTCTCCACTTTCTTGTTGGTTTTTTGGACGTTGCGTTTATCAGAGCTCGGCGGGCAGTCGTACGACCGGTGCGCCAGGAATGCAGCAGACCAGCGCGCCTTTGTTTTCGACGCACAGCACATTAAGGAAGGAGAAGTAGAACGGCCGGGCGCGGGGCAGACCGCGTGGCGTGTGAGCAGGGCGTAAAACTCGCAGTACAGCGTTGAAGATTTTCATCTGACGGTACCTGGTTGTTTTTGATCTTGTTTTTGTTGAGTCGCCGGGGTCGAGCCCAAGACGTACTTTATGCAACCTGGAAAAGACTTTATTGGAAAATAATTTCCATATCAACCTGTTTTAGAATTTTATTCTATTTTTGTTGAAACCACCTGCTGGCGCTCGGCGCTCAGGCGTGCGGCGTCCAATATACGGGTGGTTTCCAGCGCCTCATAGGCGTTTACCGGTAAAGGTCCCTGCCCTTGCACGGCGGCTTGCAATTGACGATAGAACTGCGTCCAGCAGCCCTTTTCCGATGGCACCCGTTCACGCTCATCCCCTTGCTCGAACCAACCCCAGCGTCGGTGCTCCTCGGCGCCCCAGTGCTCGCCTTCGGTTTTCGGCGATTTGCCGGCCATCAGCGCTTCTTCCTGGCCATCGAGGCCGTCCACCGTGTAACAACCCAAACTGCCACTGACGCGAAAACGCGGGGCCTGGCTGTTTTGCAGGGCGTTGCCCCACAGGTGGGAAATCACCCCGTTGGCGTGGGTCAGGGAGACAAAAAAACCGTGGTCGACACTGGGGTGTTCGGCGGTGTAGTGCAATTGCGCAAACACCCGCTCCACCGGGCCGAACAGTTGCAGTGCCTGGTCCACCAAATGGCTGCCCAAATCACGCAGCCAACCGCCGCCACTGGCATTGCCCACCGCTTGGGGGCTGTAGCGTTCCACGCGGGATTCGAAACGGGTGATGGTGCCCAGGGCGCCGGCGTCGATCAGTTTGCGCAAGGTCAGGTAGTCCGAGTCCCAGCGGCGGTTCTGGTAAACGCTCAGCAGCACCTCATGGCGCTCGGCGGCCGTGATCAGCGCCTGGGCCTGTTCGGCGTTGGCGGCAAAGGGTTTGTCGCTGACCACCGCGACGCCGTGTTCAATGGCCTCCAGCACCAGGGCCGGGCGGCCTTTGAGGGTGGTGGAGATGACCAGCGCGTCGACACCGGCTTCGACAATCTGGCCGATGGAGTTGAAAGCCTGGACGCCTGGGTGGTCGGTATTCAACTGTAGGCGCCGCTCAGGAGAACGGGTGACGACGCCAACGAACGTGGCGCCGGGCAATGTGGCAATCAGCGGCGCATGAAAAAAGCGCCCTCCATGGCCGTAGCCGACTAGTCCGATTCGCATGATTCACTCCTTCTTTAAAGTGCAAACCCAATCAAATGTGGGAGGGGGGCAAGCCCCCGATGAGCATAGGTATCTACACAACTTCGAGTGGATGTTGAATCTATGGCAATGGGCTGTTGTGGTGAGCGGGCTTGCCCCGGGGCAAGCCCGCTCACCACAGTGTTATGTGTAAGCCTTTGAGAATTGCGTAGATACCCATGCCCCCTCCAACCTCGACCGAGTGTCAGCCGTAGAAGTGCGGACGATCCGGCAAGCTCACCTTGACGATCTGCTCGCTGCTCTGCGCCTGGATGCACGCATCTGCCGCCACTGCCGCTGCAAACCCATCCCACGCCGACGGCCCGCCGACTTGCCCGGCGCGCACGCTGTCGATAAAGGCCTGCAACTCAACGTCATAGGCGCCGATAAACCGGTCCTTCCAGTCCATCAGAATCGCGTTCGACAGCTTGGCGCCGCTGCGCATCTGCACTTGTGAAGGCTCCGGCAGTTTGGCGATGCCGGTCTCCCCTACCACTTCGCATTGGATGTCATAGCCGTACTGGCAGTTCACAAACACTTCCACGTCGATGCGCGTGCCCTTGGCGGTTTCCAGCAGAACGATCTGCGGGTCACGCAGGTGGGCCAGGGCCTTGCTGGTTTTGCGCGGGAACACCACTTGCACGGAAACGTAGTCGTCATTGAGCAACCAGCGCAGCACGTCCAGCTCGTGGATCAGGGTGTCGGTGATCGCCATGTCGGTCTTGTAGTTCTCGCCCACCGTCGGGTTGCGGTGCGCGCAGTGCAGCATCAACGGCTCGCCGATCTGGCCGCTGTCGATCACTGCCTTGAGGGCGCGATAGCCTTCGTCGTAAGGGCGCATGAAACCCACTTGCACCAGGCGCTTGCCGTGGGCCACTTCGGCCTCGACGATCTTGCGGCAGCCTTCGGCAGTCACCGCCAGGGGCTTTTCACAGAACACCGGCTTGCCGGCGGCAATGGCGGCGAGCACGAATTCTTCGTGGCTCGGGCCCCAGGAAGTCACGAGAACGGCCTCGACCTGCGGCGAGTTGATCAGCGCATGGCCGTCCGGATACACCTCGGCGTCCAGCTTCAAATCGGCAACCACCTTGGCGGCTTGCTCAAGGTTGATATCGGTGACCGCCACCACCTGGCTGTTAAGCAGGGTCTGGCTGCAACGACGAATATGGTCACGGCCGATGGCACCGGTACCGATCACTCCAAGCTTCAACGACATACAAACACTCCTCTTGTTATTAGTACTGCCGGGCCTTCGCCAGGTGTTCATTGAGTTTTTTCGCTGCGGCATTCGTGCGTTCGCTGGTGGACACCTGCGCCACCCCCACCCGCCACCACGACAGATAGCCGTGGATCATGGTCTTGGGCAGCACTTTGATGTCGATCAGGGTCGACACGGTTTGCGTACGCGCATCGGCCAGGGCCGCTTCAAGCTGTTCCACGGTGCTGACCTTGTAGGTCTTGCAGCCATAGGCCGCCGCACTCATGGCGAAATCCACCGGCACCAACCCGCCGTCGAGCTTGCCGCTCTCGGGGTTGCGGTAGCGGAACTCGGTGCCGAAACTGTCCATGCCATTGCCGATCTGCAAGTTGTTGATGCAACCGAAGGCCATGTTGTCCAGCAGCACCACGTTGATCTTGCGCCGCTCCTGGATCGAGGTGGCCAGCTCCGAATGCAGCATCATGTAGGAGCCATCGCCGACCAGCGCGTAGACCTCTTTGGTCGGCTCGGCCAGCTTCACGCCGAGGGCCGCGTTGATCTCGTAGCCCATGCACGAGTAGCCGTATTCGACGTGGTAGGTATTCACGCCCTTGCTGCGCCAGGCGCGTTGCAAATCGCCCGGCAGGCTGCCGGCGGCGGCAACGATGATCGCGTCGTCGGCCAGGGTTTCGTTGAGCACGCCAAGCACGCGGCTTTGGGTCAGGCAGGAGCCGGTCAACTCGATAAATTCACGCAGTACGGCGCGATCCAGGTGGTCGTCGACCTCGGGGACGAAGCCGTCACCTTCGTATTCCACCTGGTGCACGCGGTCCACTTCGGCGTCCAACTGCGCCTTGGCCTCGGCAACCTGCCCGCCCCAGCCAGAGCGGTAATCGCCGAGGGCATCGGCCAGCGCTTCCAGGGCCAGCTTGGCATCGGCCAACACCTGCACGCCGTCCAGCTTCAAGGCGTCGGCGAGGCTGATATTGAGGTTGAGGAACCTCACCTCGCCATGCTTGAACAGCGATTTCGACGAGGTGGTGAAGTCGGTGTAACGGGTGCCGATACCAATGATCAGGTCCGCCTCGGGCGCCAGCAGGTTGGCCGCCAGGCAGCCGGTTTCGCCGATGCCGCCGACATTCAGCGGATGGCTGGAGACCACCGCGCTCTTGCCCGCCTGGGTTTCCGCGAACGGAATATCAAAACGCTCGGCAAACGCCTGCAACGCCGCATTCGCGCCGGAGTACTTCACGCCGCCGCCGCAGATGATCAACGGTTTGCGCTTGCCCCGGAAAGCGGCCAATGCATCGCCGATCATCGCGGCAGTGGCCGGACGACGATCGAGTCGGTGCACACGTTTTTGCAGGAAATAGTCGGGGTAGTCCCAGGCTTCGGCCTGCACGTCCTGAGGCAGCGCCAGGGTCACGGCGCCGGTTTCCGCAGGGTCGGTGAGCACGCGCATCGCATGGATCGCAGCGGTCATCAGTTGCTCGGGACGGTTGATACGGTCCCAGTATTTGCTCACCGAACGGAATGCATCGTTGGTGCTGATGCTCAGGTCATGGAACTGCTCGATCTGTTGCAGCACCGGGTCCGGCTGACGGCTGGCGTACACGTCGCCGGGCAGCAGCAGCAACGGAATACGGTTGGCCGTGGCGGTCGCCGCAGCGGTCAACATATTGGCGGCGCCGGGCCCGACGGAGGCGGTGCACGCATAGATCTTGCGGCGCAGATGCTGCTTGGCAAACCCGATGGCGGCGTGGGCCATGCCCTGCTCGTTGCGGCCCTGATGCACCACCAGGTCGCCGCTGTCCTGCTCCAGCGCCTGGCCCAGGCCCAGCACATTGCCGTGACCGAAAATGGTGAACACGCCGGCGACAAATTTGCTCTGCACGCCATCGACTTCGATGTATTGGTTATCCAGGAACTTCACCAAGGCCTGGGCCATGGTCAGTCGGGTGGTGGTCATGTCGCGCCCCTTAACGATTTTGCAGGTGGGCAATGCTTGCCCCCAACGCCTGCTGGATATCCGCCAACTCATGCACGCTGGTCGCAAACGGCTCGAACGACAGGTAGCCGCTGTAACCGGTGCTGAGCAAGGTGTCGATCTGCGCGGCATTGCCGAGGATGTCGCCCTCACCCACCAGCACACGGTGGCCGTCGCGAATCGAGTTGAGCGGCGCGTCGGCATCTTCCACACCGGAGATATGCACCAGGCCGGTCAGCTCCGGGAAGAACTCGTGCTCATTGGCCAGGTGATGGTGGAAGGTGTCATGCACCACACGGAACACATCCAGGCCGCCGATGGACTTGATCGCATCCACCGCCACACGCTTGCGGCGCAGGGCGGATTCTTCGAAGCCCAGGGGTTCGACGAAACCGAGAATCCCGTACTCGCGCAGGATCGGCGCCAACTCGCTCAACGCGGTGCGCAAACCGGCGGCGCGCTGGGCATCGTTGCGCGTGTCGCCGGGCTCATTGAGCGGGCACATCACCAGCCCTTGGGCGCCGCATTCACGGGCGTAGGTGGCGAGTTTGATCGCCTGGGCGCGGCGCTCGTCGTTCCACACATCAAAGGGGTACAGCGCGTTGATCGACAGCACGGTAATGCCCTGCACCGCGCACAACTCACGCACGCGGCTGGCCGGGGTGCCGTACTCGATTTCACGGTTTTTCAGGTCATTGCGAATTTCGATGGCATCGCACTTGAGCGCGGCCGCCAACTGGATGAAATCCGGCAGGGACAGGTTGGGTGCGACCATGCGGTTCAGGGCAAAGCGTAGAGGCGACTTCATTGTTGTTCTCCGTCCAAAACCGCTTAAAGGTCCAGCAGCCAACTGTGCTGCGGGTCGTTGTGGAAATGCCAGGCGCGCTTGGGCCCCGCCATCACGTTCAGGTAATAAGATTCGTAGCCGTACGGCACGCTGACCGGGTGATAGCCCTTGGGCACCACCACCAGGTCGCTGTTTTCCACGGCCATGGCCTGGTCAATGCTGCGGTCGTCGGTATAGACCCGCTGGAACACAAAACCCTGGGGCGGGTTGATCTGGTGGTAGTAGGTTTCTTCCAGGAAGCTCTGGTGCGGCAGGTCGTCGGTGTCGTGCTTGTGCGGCGGGTAACTCGACGAATGCCCCGACGGCGTGCGCACTTCCACCACCAGCAGCGAATGGGCCGGCGAAGTGTCGGGCAGGATGTCGCACACATAGCGCGTGTTGGCACCTTTGCCACGCACGCTGCGCTTGCAGTCTTCGGGGCGGATCAGGCGTGGTTCGTAACCGCCGGCACCGGGGGCGGCGCAGACGGCAATCTGCACGTCGCTCAAGGCGGTCACCTGGGCGTCGGCGCCCGGCGGCAGGTAGGCGGCGAACGGGGACTTGTCCTCGAACACCGACTGGCGATCGCCGAGGTTCTGCCAGTTGAAGCCCTCGCCTTCGATGTTCACCCGACCGCTGAGCAGCACCAGGCACAGCTCTTTATCGCCAGCGCTGACCGGCAGGGTTTCGCCCAGGCTCAGGCGGTAGGCTTTGAACCCGACGTATTCCAGCCGGCCCTCTTCCAGGGCAACCATGGTTTGCCCGCGTTTGCTGCTTTTGACCAACAGGCTCATCACTGGGTCCTCTCTGTGAGCAGAGCGCGCAGGGTGTCATAACCCTTTTTCGCGTAGATATAGCTGGGCGCCACTGCCGGATCCTGCTCGGCTTCCACCACCAGCCAACCCTCGTATTTCGCCGCGAGCAGCACATCGAGCAACTCGGCAAAGTCGATATCGCCATCGCCGGGCACGGTAAACGTGCCGTTGACGATGCAGTCCGGGAAGCTCCACATCTGGTTGCGCGCCAGTTGCACCACCGGTTTGCGCACGTCCTTGAAATGCACGTGGCAGACGCGGTCGATGTGCTTGCGCAGCACCTCCAGCGGTTCGCCGCCGCCCATATAGCAGTGACCCGAATCAAACAGCAGGCCGACTTCCGGGCCGGTTCTTTTCATCAACTGGTCGATGTCTTCCGGGGATTCGACGTAGGCGCCCATATGATGGTGATAGGCAAGACGTACGCCTTGGGACAGGGTGAAGCGCGCCAACTCGGTGAGCTTGTCGGCGTACGCCTGCCAGGCCTGCTCGCTATGGAAACGCGGGCGTTCGATCAGGCGAATGCGCGAGCCCTGGATCGAATCGGCCACCTCACCGTAAACCAGCACGTTGGCGCCATTCTGTTTCAGTAATTCGACGTGAGCGGTGATGGCTTCGATTTCTTCGGCCACCGAGCGGCGGGCCAGGCGGCTGGAATACCAGCCGGAGACCAGCGCCAGGTCATAAGGGCGCAGTACATCGCCGACGCCCTTGGCGTCCTTGGGGAATTTACCGTTGAGTTCAAAACCTTCGTAGCCGATTTCCTTGCCCTCGCTCAAGGCGGTGCTCAGCGGCGTTTCACCGCCCAGGGCTGGCAGGTCGTCGTTGCTCCAGGAGATCGGGTTGATGCCAATTCGGATTGCGGGCATGGCTGCACCTTTATTATTTTCAGGTATCACTGAGATCTGCTTTATGTGGGAAGGGGCTTGCCCCTCCCACATTGGATTGCCTTTCAAATTAGAACTGGGTTCAGGTTCGGGCACTGCGCCAGGCATTGATCAGTTGCTCGAACGTCGCCTGTACCTGCTGGATCAGGGTTTCATCATCAATCTCCCCCGCCATCCACGCCTTGCTCGGCTCCTGGAAAATCGTGCGACCCACGGCAAACCCACGGCAGGTGGTGCTCAGGCGTGCTTGCTGGAAGCCGTCTGCGAGAAACTGTGCCGAGGCATTCAGGCCCAGCAACACCACGCCACGGCAGTACGGGTCGCGCTCCTGGATCAGCGCATCGAGCTTTTTCCAGTCCTCGGCCGACTGCGCTTCGATCTTCCACCACGCCGGGTAGATGCCCAGGTTGTACAGGCGCTTGAGGCTGCGATAGAGCGCGTCCGGGTAGGTGGACGGGTGATCCTTGGGCGGGATGACTTCCAGCAGCAGTTCATGGCCGCTGACCAGGGACGCGTCATACACGGCCTTGAGTTGGGCTTCCTGTTCCAGGCGCAACAAGGGTTCGTCATCCGGGTGGAATTGCACCAGGCACTTGATGATCTGTTCCTGGGGCCAGGCGATCAGGTTGCTGCCAATCGAACGCCCATGTTCGAAGGCCAGGGGCCGCGAGTTCTGCACTTCCACCGGGCGCGCGATCCACCAGCCGCGACCGCTGGCGGCGTTGAGCGCGTCCTGGCCGAAGCGCTGGTCGGCCAACAGGCCCACATCGGCGGCAACGCCCTGCTCGGCGAGCTTTTTTTCCACCCGTTCGATGGCCTGGATAAACAGTTGCTTGATGTCGCTGATACGCGCCGGATCCTGGCCGCCGCGCTGCGCCAGGTCGACCAATTGCCAGCGGTGGTCGAAGGCAAAGATGAACAATTGCTTCCATTGCTTGCGCGGCACGCTGACGCGGTGCAGGCGTTGCAGGGTCACGTCCTGGTCCGGCCGGGTGATCGGCACCGGGCTGTTGAACAGGTAATCCAGCTCGGCCGGCGTCGGCATGGCCGGGGCGCAGGCGTGGCGCGAGACCACCAGGCCGCCACAGGCATTGGCCAGTTGGCTGCAACGTTCATCGCTGGCGTCGTTGATCCAGCCGCTGAGAAAGCCCGACATAAACGCATCGCCGGCGCCCAGCACATTGAGCACTTCGACGCGCACGCCGGGGTAGATCGCGCCGTCTTCCAGGCGCGCAGGAATCGCACCGTGAATCACCGTGCAACCCTGCGGGCCGAGCTTGACTACCAAGGTGGCGGGCGTGAGTTCGCGCACGGTGCGCAGTGCGGTGAGCAGGTCTTCACTGCCACCGGCGATCAGGAATTCTTCCTCGGTGCCGACGATCAGGTCGAAACGCGGCAGGATTTTCTGCACATGCTGGCTGACATTCTGGTCGGCGACAAACCGCGTCTCGCCATCCGCCTTGCCCGCCAGGCCCCACAGCACCGGGCGGTAGTCGATATCCAGCACGCGCTTGACGTTGTGCTTGGCCGCATAGTCCAGCGCCTGGATGCTGGCCTTGTACACGCCATCGGTGGAGAAATGCGTGCCGGTGATCAGCAGCGCCTTGCTGGAGGCAATAAAGGCTTCGCTGATGTCTTCGGCGCGCAGGGCCATGTCGGCGCAGTTTTCGCGGTAGAACACCAACGGGAAGGTTTCGCGGTCCTTGAGGCCCAGCAGCACCAGGGCGGTGAGCCGTTCCGGGTCGACCTTGATGCCGCTGACATCACAGCCTTCGCGGGCCAGGGATTCCACCAGGAAGCGACCCATATGGTCGTCCCCCACGCGGCTCAGCATCGCCGACTTGAGGCCCAGTCGGGCAGTGCCGAAGGCGATGTTGGCGGAGGAACCGCCGAGGTACTTGGCGAAGCTGGACACGTCCTCAAGCCGCGCACCTACTTGCTGTGCGTAGAGGTCGACGCCCAGGCGCCCGAGGCAAATCAGATCCAATTGACGCCCACTGGCAAAACGAGTCTGGCCCATGCTGGCTCCTGTTATTTTTATCAGCCTGCGTGGTGCCGCCGTGGTGACGGCACACGCTCTTGGTGAGAGCAGACTAGAACGTCCGGCGGCCGCAATCAATATTTATTCCATAATTATTTTTAGTGGAATATTTTTTCCAATAAGCCGGCATAATGGCACCCCAGCCCGCGTGCATCGTTTCAGCAGCCCACGGGCGCCGTGATGCCGGGGTATTTTTTTGCGCCTACCCTGTAGACTTGCGCCACCCATCAGCGCATCAGACGAACACGCCAGAAGGATTGCCCATGTCCCGCACCGATCCCGAGACCACCCTGGAAGCCCCACTCGCCAGCACTCCGGTCAATGCCGAACGCCTGTTGCAGCTGATCACCGACGAATACGAAAGCCTGCCGCGCCAGCTCAAGCGCATCGCCAGCTACATGAGCCAGCAGAGCGACCGGATCATGGTCGACCGCATCAGCGACATTGCCCGTGAATGCGAAGTGCATCCGTCGGCCATCGTGCGGTTCTCCCAGCGTTTCGGCTTCAGTGGTTTCAGTGAGATGCAGGCGCTGTTTCGCGAGGCCTACACCCACAAGACCACGCCGGTACAGAACTACCAGCAGCGCATTCGCAGCATGATTGCCAACAAGTCGCAGAAGGCCAGCGGCGGCGACCTGGCGCGCGAATGCGTGAACGCCACGCTATCGGGCATCGAGCGTCTGGGGCTGGAACTGGATGACGTTGCGTTCGACAAGGCCGTGGACCTGGTGGTCAACGCCGACAATATCTACGTGGTGGGTGTGCGCCGTTCGTTCGCGGTGGCCGACTACCTGGTCTACAACCTGCAGCACACCAACAAGCGCATCCATTTGATTTCCGGCCTGGGCGGCAGCTACCGCGAGCAGATGCGCAGCGTACGCGCCAATGACCTGGTGATCGCCATCAGCTTCACGCCGTATGGCAAGGAGACCCAACACTGCCTGCGCATCGCCCAGCACCATCAGGCCAAGACCCTGATCATCACCGACAGCAACCTGTCGCCCCTGGCCAAGCGGGCGAACGCGGTGTTGTTGGTGAATGAAGGTTCGTCGTTTGCTTTCCGCTCGCTGAGCGCCACCTTGTGCCTGTGCCAGGCGCTGTTTATCGCGGTAGCGTATCGGTTGGAGTTGAAGGTGGATGAGATTCACGAGCAGGTCGGGTTCGACGACTGACTTCCTGACACTGCAGACCAAATGTGGGAGGGGGCTTGCCCCCGATGGCGATGTATCAGTCGTCGGCTGAGCTGACTGATATTCCGCTATCGGGGGCAAGCCCCCTCCCACACTGGACCGGCATCAGTGCATGAAAATTGCGATCAGGATGATCACCGGAATTGGCACGCCGAGGAACCACAGAAGTAATGAGCGCATGGTGTTCTCCTTGAATTAACGAACGTAGTTTTCGGTTTCGACGTACACCACCGCATCGCGACGACGACCACCAAAGGTCGCAGCGAAGCTGGCAAAGAACGCACCGATCAACAGGGCAACAAACGTCCACAGCGACGTGTAGGCAGCCACTTTGGCGGCCGTGTCAGCGGCCTGCTTGGCTTTGAGCTTGGCGTCTTCGACAGCTTTACGGGCATCGCCATAGACCTTGTCGATGCGCGCTTCGGCCTCGGCCTGGCTGAGGTTGGTGCGCTGGCTGATCAACTGCGCCAGGTAGGCACGGTCTTCAGCGGCCAGTTGGCCATCGTTGCTCAGGGTGCGAGTGAAGATGCGCGCTACCACGCCGTGGGCCGCGTCATCGCTGACGGCAACCGGGCGGTCGTCACGGAACAGGCTGTCGACGTAATAGTCGAAGTCGCCGCCGTTGACGCCTTTGGCCGCACTGCCCGCTGCTTGGGTGATTCCGCTGGCGGCGCCCGCTGCGACACTGGCGCCGGCTTTCACACCACCGCTCACGACACTGCTGACCGAGCCGACCACCAGCACTGCGGTAATCAACGTCGCGACCGCCCAGGCCAGGAAGCCATGGGCCGTGTCACGAAAGTACACCTCGTCGCCATGCATTCCGGACCACTTCACTCGCAAGCGTCCGGCGATATAACCGCCCAACCCGGATGCGACGATCTGGGTAAACGCCAGCCAGACAATAGTGGAAATGCCAAGCCCCTTGGCACTGATACCGCTATCGGCCCACGGCGACACCGCC
Organism: Pseudomonas sp. SR18; assembly: GCF_023701505.1. Classification (NCBI taxonomy): domain Bacteria; kingdom Pseudomonadati; phylum Pseudomonadota; class Gammaproteobacteria; order Pseudomonadales; family Pseudomonadaceae; genus Pseudomonas; species Pseudomonas sp. SR18. Next base: position 230,647 of record NZ_JAMQAU010000006.1, read on the forward strand.
GAAAAACCCAGGCCGAAACCCAGCAGTACCAGGATCAACGACAGTGCAGCCGCCGCAGCGGCCCCGGCAAAGATCGCTCCCCAGGAAACCCCGGAGTGCGTGCTCGACGCTTGCAGCGTGGATGAGGATGTGATCATTGTTGTTGTGCTCCCGGCAGGAAAAATAGTGTTACAAGTCTCAAAAGGGACAGTGCAGGCACCATGCCAGTCGGCATAAAAATAAATATCTATATATTTCAAAAACTTAAATAAGTTGAACTTACTCGTTCCATGCAAGTTGCAAGAGCGGCGGCAGGAAGGCGTGCGTTATGCATTCCCCTGGAAAAGTATCGGTTTTGCCAACATGAAGTTTTATTTAGGAAGCGTTCAGCCATTTCTTGGCAAAATGCCCCCACTTCTAGTGTGAATCGCTCACCAGGTAATCCTATGACCCGCATTTTGACCATCGAGGATGACGCCGTAACGGCCCGCGAGATCGTCGCCGAGCTGAGTAGCCATGGACTGGACGTAGACTGGGTGGACAACGGCCGCGAAGGCCTGGTCCGCGCCGTGAGTGGTGATTACGATCTGATCACCCTCGACCGCATGCTGCCCGAACTGGATGGGCTGGCCATCGTCACCACCTTGCGCACCATCGGGGTGTCGACGCCGATCCTGATGATCAGCGCCCTCTCCGACGTGGACGAGCGCGTGCGCGGCCTGCGCGCCGGCGGTGATGACTACCTGACCAAGCCATTCGCCTCCGATGAAATGGCCGCCCGCGTCGAAGTGCTGCTGCGGCGCAAAAGCACGGTCAAGGAATTCGAAACCGCCCTGCGCGTGGCCGACCTCGAACTCAACCTGATCAGCCGCGAAGCCAGCCGCGCCGATCAGCCTCTGAGCCTGTTGCCCACCGAGTACAAACTGCTGGAGTTCCTGATGCGCAACACCGGGCAGATCCTGTCGCGGATGATGATCTTCGAGGAAGTCTGGGGCTATCACTTCGACCCGGGCACCAACCTGATCGACGTGCACATCGGTCGCCTGCGCAAGAAAATCGATCCACCGGGCCTCACGCCGTTGATCCGCACGGTACGAGGTTCGGGTTATGTCATTGCTGAACCCCTCTAAAGGCTGGCGTTCTTCCAGCAGCCGTTTGCTGGCGTTGTACAGCTCGCTGTTCGTAGCCTGGAGCTGCATCCTCATGGGGGTGCTGTATTACGAAGTGTCCGGTTACCTGAGCGACCTGTCGCGCCATTCGCTGATGCAGCGCCAGCATCTGTTCCAGCGCTTTGACGGCGAAGAGCTGGTGGAAGCGTTGACCACCAGCATGACCTTCGACATGAAGGGCGTGGACGCCTACGGCTTGTTCGACGAGCAATTTCGCCCTTTGAGCGGGCCGATCCGTGCGATCCCGCCGGACCTGCCGCTGGACGGCAAGATCCACGCCCTGTCCAACTGCGTCGACTCCGACGACCCCAAACTGCCCAAGGACAGCTGCGACGCCGTGGCCACCCACACCGACGACGGCCGCTGGCTGGTGCTGGTGCGCGCCAATGGCTCGTTGTTTGGTGTGACGCGGATCATCTGGCATGCCTTGCTGTGGGCGCTGTCACTGACGATCATCCCCGGCGCTGCAGGCTGGCATTTACTGCGCCGACGTCCGCTGCGGCGGATTCGCGGGATCCAGGCCAGTGCCGAAGCGATCGTCGCCGGCGACCTCACCCATCGCTTGCCGCTGTCCAACCGGCGTGACGAGCTCGACATGCTCGCGGCCATCGTCAACGCCATGCTCGACCGCATCGAGAAGCTGATGAACGAGGTCAAGGGCGTGTGCGACAACATCGCCCACGACCTGCGCACCCCGCTCACCCGTCTGCGGGCTCAGTTGTACCGCATCAAGCAGCAGGCCGAAGCCGAGTCGGCCCATGCGCTGCAACTGGACGACGCCATTGCTGAAACCGACACCCTGATGGCGCGTTTTCGCGGGCTGTTGCGTATCTCGGAACTGGAAGATCACCAACGTCGCTCAGGCTTTCTGGTGATGGACCCGCTGCCATTGCTGCGCGAGTTGCACGACTTCTACCTGCCCCTGGCCGAAGAAGGCGAGTTGCAGCTTTTACTGCAAGTACCAGACTCCCTGCCGTGGATCACCGGCGACCGCGCGTTGCTGTTTGAAGCCCTGGCCAACCTGCTGAGCAACTCGATCAAGTTCTCCCCGGCGGGCGGCGAAGTGATTTTGCGCGGGGTCAACGACGGCGGCAGCACACGCATCGAAGTCCATGACTCCGGGCCAGGCATACCGGCGGCGGAACGCAAAGCGGTGTTCCAGCGGTTTTATCGCGTGGATGAGAGCGACCAGCAAGGTGGGTTCGGCTTGGGCTTGTCGATTGTGGCGGCGATTATCAATTTGCACGGGTTCAAGTTGGACGTCGGCACCAGCGAGCAAGGCGGTGCGAGGCTAGTGCTGGAATGTCGCCAGCAACTGATGCCCGAAGCCTAAGGCGACTGGGTTCCAAATGTGGGAGGGGGCTTGCCCCCGATAGCAGTGTGTCAGTCACCTGATCAATAACTGAAAAACTGCCATCGGGGCAAGCCCCCTCCCACATTGGCCCTGCGGTGCGTAATAGATCTGATCAGCTCAGAAATTCGCCCGCAGCGCCTCAACCCCTCCCTTGTATAACCCAGCGAACAGCTCTTCCACCGCTGCATCCGTAGTGCCGGCCGACGGGGTAAACACACCGGACCATGTCACCTTCGCCGATGATTCGCTCAACGCCTCAACCTGCAACGTCGCCAGGTAGGCCGTCACCGGAAATGGCGATGCCCCCTCAATGGTGTAGCTGTAGGTGCGCGCCACGTTATCAAAGGTCTGCAAACGCTCGACGATCGAACCACCGTCGGCGGTGGTCAGGTGGCGCAAGCGGCCGCCTTCGCCCGGTTCGCTCTTGGCGATCAGCGGCAACCAGTCCGGCAGGCTGTTGAAGCCGCCTACCCATTGCCAGACCGTGTCGGCCGATACCGGGATTTCAATCACTGCAGATGCTGTTGGCACGGTAAATCTCCAAAAGTCGTAGGAAAACGTCGTTCAGCCTGCCACGCAAAGCCGGTCAATGCATCAATTCCCGCAGTCGATACCACAACATCCCCAACGCCAGCAGCGGCGAACGCAGCGCCTTGCCGCCGGGAAAGGTCATATGCGGCACCTGGCTGAAAACATCCAGACCCTGACTGTGACCTGCATGAATCGCCTCGGCCAGCAGTCGCGCGCACCAGTGGGTCACATTCAGCCCGTGGCCGGAATAGCCTTGGGCGTAGAACACATTCGGGTACTGCTGCAACCGCCCGACCTGAGGGAAACGGTTGGCGGTGATGCCGATCTTGCCGCCCCACTGAAACGCGATGGCGGTGTCAGCCAGTTGCGGGAACACCTTGAGCAGCTTGGGCTGCATATACGCGGCAATGTCCGCCGGGTCGCGCCCGGAATAATGGCAGGCACCGCCGAACAGCAGGCGACGGTCGGCCGACAACCGGTAGTAATCCAGGCCGACTTTCTGGTCGCACAGCGCCAGGTTCTGCGGGATGAGTTGGTTGGCCAGCGCCTGCGACAGCGGCTCGGTGGCGATGATGTAGCTGCCCGCCGGCAACACCTTGCCGCTCAGGCGCGGTTCCAGTTCTTCGAGGTGCGCATTGCAGGCCAGCACCAGGCTGGCGGCGCGCACCGTGCCAGCGGCGCAGCGCACGTGCACGGTGTCGCCGTGGATCAGCTCCAGCACTTCGGTGTGCTCGAAGATTTTCACGCCGAGGGACTCAGCCATCTGCGCTTCACCCAGCACCAGGTTCAATGGGTGCAAATGCCCGGAGCCCATGTCCACCAGGCCGCCGGCGTACACGGTCGAGCCCACTACCTGCGGCATATCCTGCGGCCCAACCAGGCGGGTTTCATGGGTATAACCCAATCGCCCAAGGCCCTCCTGCTCCGCCTTGAACGCCGCGAACTGCGCCGGGGTGTTGGCCAGCTCGCAGAAACCCCAGCGCAGATCACAGTCGATGCCATGCTCACGAATGCGCTCGCCCACCAGCGCCACCGAGTCGATGCCGGCGCGCTGCAGGTAATGCACACCCTCCTCCCCCACGTATTTGGCGAACCCCGACACATCGTGGCCGATCCCGCGGATCAACTGCCCGCCATTGCGCCCGCTGGCGCCCCAACCGACGCGCCGGGCCTCCAGCACAATCACCGAGAGCCCGCGCTGAGCCAGTTCGATGGCGGTGTTGATGCCAGTAAAACCGGCGCCGATTACGCACACATCGGCACTCAGGTCGGCGTCCAGGCTCGGCCGCTCAGGCATGGCATTGGCCGTGGCCCGGTAATAGGAGCGGGCGTGGTCGTTGGACTGGATCATTTATGGGCCTTCACTTTGCTCCAGGCGCGGTCATCAGGCGCATGGTTGCCGGGGTCGGTGGAATCGCCAGCAGCTCGAACCACAGGGTGGAGCCTTCCTTGGCAATCGAATAGGCGATATTCAAGGGCCAGCGGGAGAAGCTTGTTCACAAGACGCATTGAGGTCTATCTTGGGCCAGCCTTCGAACGGCATCTATCCACTTTGCACGCAGCACAACGCACCAATAGAGTGCGCACGGATTCTTCATGACACTGGCAACCGCTTCGCGCTTACAGGCCTTCGCCACTGGTGATGTGGCCGCCCAATGCAATGCAACACCTGGCTGGGTGCAGCAGTACCAGCAGATGTCCCCCGGGCACTTTGCCGGGCGCATCCGCTACCTCGATCTGCAGGGCGTGCAGGTGTACGAAGAGTGCATGAATACGCGCGTCGAGCAGCATTTCAATGCCCCCCCGGGCTCGCTGGCGTTCTGTTTCGATGGCAGTGACAACGCGCTGTACCTGCTCAATGGCGAAAGCCGCAATACCTGGATCACCCCGGAAAACTACCGCGAAGTGGCGGTGGTGTTCGGCCCGCAATTCGTGCAGCGCCATGGCTTGGATGTGACGAAGCTGGAAGGCCTGTTCATGGCCCCGCTGACCTCCCAGCAGAACGCGCTGTTCAGCCGCTGGCTCAGTGGCACGCTGACGCGCTTGTCCACAGTCGTCGACCCGGTCTCCCTCACCCGGCAACTGCTTGACGACTGCCTGTTCATCCTCGACAACGCCTGTGTCTGCCTGGATCGCAGCTCATTGCGAAGACGCAGTGAAGAACGCCAGTTGATGGCGCGCATCGGTGAGTGGGCGGCGGATGCGCCGGATGCAACCGTCAACCTGCTGGAACTGGCACAGATCGCCGGCGTGTCCTTGCGCCAGCTGCAGCAAGGCTTCAAGACCTACACCGGGATGAGCCCGGCGCAGTGGATGAGGCTGCGCCGCTTGAATGGCGCACGGCGGGACTTGCTGACCGCAGTCGACCGCACCGTGGCTGAAGTGGCGATGAACTGGTCGTTCTGGCATTTGGGGCGGTTCTCGCACAGCTACCGTGCGCTGTTCAACGAGCTGCCAAGCGAGACCCTCAAGCGCTCCTGAGGACATCAGGTTTTTATGGTGAGCGGACTTCTGTGATGTCTGTGCGGCCATTCTCAATAACTTGTAAAACCGCGCCGTTATGCCTAGCTTATGCGCCCCCCGCCCTGCGCTTTAAGGCCTTGCCCCCATGGTTTTGCGTTTTCGTCCCGTCGTCACTTCCCGTTTCGCCCTCGGCCTGCTGCTCAGCGGCGGTATCGGCAACAGCCTCGCGGCAGAGATCGAACTGCCGGCGGTGAAGGTCCAGGGCCAGGATGAGGCCGGTTATCGCGCCGATACCGCCTCGGTCGGTGGCTTCAGCGAAACACCGCTGCTGGACACCCCAGCCTCGATCACCGTGCTCAACGCCGCCCTGATCAAGGACCAGCAAGCGCGCCTGCTCAGTGAAGTGCTGCGCAACGACGCCTCGGTGGGCGACAGCTATGCGCCGATTGGCTACTACGAAAACTTTGTGGTGCGCGGCTTTTCGCTGAACGCGGCCAGCAGCTACAAGATCAACGGGCGCACCATCACCGGCGAGCAGAACGTCGCCCTGGAAAACAAGCAGCAGGTCGAAGTGCTCAAGGGCCTGGCGGGCCTGCAAAGCGGGATTTCCGAACCCAGCGGCGTGATCAACTACGTGACCAAGCGCCCGGAGGATGTACGTTCGGTCACGGTCTCCACCGATGATCGTGGCAGCGGCTACATCGCCACCGATGTCGGCGGTTGGTTTGGCACTGAGCAGCAATTCGGCCTGCGCGCGAACGTGGCCCACGAAGACCTCAACTCCTATGTCGAGCACGCCAATGGCCAGCGCGACTTTGTGTCCCTGGCCTTCGACTGGAACATCAGCCCCGACGCCGTGCTGCAACTCGACGCCGAGTACCAGAACAAGCAACAACGTTCGGTACCGGGTTATCAATTGCTCGGCGGCACCGAACTGCCCCACGACGCCTCGCCGAAAAAACTGCTCGGCCATCAGAGCGGTTCCAGGCAGGTCGGCATCGACTCGCTGAACCTCAACGGCAAGTTTGAATACCGCTTCAGCGACCAGTGGCAAGGCAGCGTCAGCGCGGCGCGCAGCAAGGTGGTGATCGACGACTACAGTTCGTTTGCCTGGGGCTGCTACGGCTCGACCAGTTGCACGGCCAAGGTGCCAAACACCTTCAGCCCCGAGGGCAGCTACGACGTCTACGACTACCGCAGCCCCGACGACACCCGCCGCGACGATGAAGTCCAGGCGGCCATGACCGGGCTGTTCGACACCGCAGGTATCGGCCATGAGCTGACCGTCGGCACCAGTGCGTTCCGCCGGGTGGTCGACAAGCGCAAGCCGGTCAACGAGTACATCGGCACCAGCAACATCGACGAAGACACGCCGACATTCACCCCCACCGACAAACCGCTGAATGACAGCCACCGCAACCTCGACAGCCGCCAATACGGCGTGTTCGTCACCGACCGCATCCGCTTCAACGAGCAATGGCAAACCATCCTCGGTGGTCGTGAGGTGCGCCTGGATGAAAAGGCCTTCGACGGCGAAACTGGCAATCAGACCCGCCATACCCAGCAATACGTGTTCCTGCCCCAGGCGTCGCTGATCTACAAACCGATTGAAAACGTCTCGCTCTACACCAGCTACAGCAAGGGCCTGTCCCTGGGCGGCACGGCGCCGTGGTTCGCCACCAACGCCGATGAAACCCTCGCCCCCACCACCTCCCGCCAGATCGAAGCCGGCGTGAAATACGACTGGCGCCGCATCAGCTTCGCCGCCGCCGTGTTCCAGACCCGCCAGGCCTATCAGTACGCCAAGCCCGACGCTGCCGGCGACTTCACCTATGTGCAGCAGGGCGAGCAGAAAAACACCGGCGTGGAACTCTCGGCCAACGGCTGGGCCACTGAGCGCCTGCAAATCTCCAGCAGCGTGGCAGCCATTCGCGCGCGGGTGACCGGCAGCGGCACGCCGGAATACGAAGCGCACCAGGCGATCAACGTGCCGAAGCTGCGCGCCAGTGTCTACGCGGACTATGCGTTGCCGTGGGTGAATGGGTTGGCGGTGCTGGGCGGTGTGCAATACAGCGCCAAGAAGTACGCCAACCGCAGCGGCAATGTGGAGGTGGGGGATTACGCGGTGGTCAACTTCGGCAGCCGCTACACCACCAAGGTGGACGGCTATGAAACGGTGTTTCGCCTGAGCGTCGACAACCTGTTCGACAAGCGCTACTGGCGCGACGCGGGCGAGTACATGGGCGATGACTATCTGTTCCAGGGCGCGCCTCTGACGGCGCGGCTGAGTGCGTCGGTCAACTTCTGAGGCTTACTTGGGCATCTTGCGAAAACCCACTGCCAACCGGTTCCAGCTGTTGATGGTGGCAATCGCGACGCTCAGGTCGATCTGTTCCTGGGCGCTGAACTCGGCCGCCAGTGCATTGAAATCTTCATCCGGGGCGTGGGTCTGGCTGATCAGCGTCAGGCTTTCGGCCCAGGCCAGCGCCGCACGTTCGCGTGGGGTGAAGAACGGCGTTTCACGCCAGGCCGACAGGGTGTAAAGGCGCCGCTCGGTCTCGCCGCCCTTGCGGGCATCGGCGGTGTGCATGTCGAGGCAGAAGGCACAGCCGTTGATCTGCGACACGCGCAGGCGGATCAGCTCCAGCAACGGCAACTCGATAGAGAGTTTGCCGACCGCCGCTTCCAGGGCAAGCATGGCTTTCATGGCGTCTGGGGATGCGGTGTAGAAATCGGTACGGGCTTGCATGGTGGAACTCCAGGACGGTGGGATTGGTGGCTAGGTTAGTCACCGTCGCAGCCGCGAGAAATATCCAATTGTGGAGAAGATCAGGTAGCCAATGCGTCAGCCCGGCAATGGAATCACCCGCAACGGCCGCACCGACTTATAGGAAAAACTCGAATAGATCTCCTTGACGCACGGCAGCGTCTGCAACACCTCCCGCGCAAACTCGCCAAACGACTCCAGGTCCTTGGCCACTACTTCGAGCAAAAAGTCATAGCGCCCGGACACGTTGTGACACGCCACGATTTCCGGAATCTCCAACAAGCGCTGCTCGAACGCCCGGGCGATGTCCTGGGTGTGGCTCTCCATCATGATGCTGACAAACGCCGTCACCCCATACCCCAGCGCCTTGGGCGAAAGAATCGCCTGGTAACCGCTGATCACCCCGCTCTCTTCCAAGTTACGTACGCGACGCCAGCACGGTGAGGTGGTCAGGGACACGCGGTCGGCCAGTTCGGCCACGGTGAGACGGGCATTGCCTTGCAGGGCGTTTAACAACGCCTTGTCGGTGCGGTCCAGAGTGACGGGCATGATGTGCCTCTGTTTGTTGTTTTTAGGGGTTTTTCATCCCTTAACGCGGGATTTGTCGGCAAAGTTTGCAAAATCCATCTGTGGTTATGAGCATAGCATTGTAGGAAATAAGGAGCGCCCGACATGAACAATAAACACCTTGCATTCGGCTTTTCCACCCGCGCCATCCACCACGGCTACGACCCCAAGGACCACCATGGCGCGCTCGTGCCACCGGTCTACCTCTCGGCCACCTTTGCCTTCCCGACTGCCGAATACGGCGCCGCGTGTTTTGCCGGCGAAGCCAGCGGCCACTTCTACACACGCATTTCCAACCCGACCCTGGCGCTGCTGGAGTCGCGCATGGCCACCCTGGAAAACGGCGAGGCGGCGGTAGCGTTCAGTTCCGGCATGGGCGCGATTGCCGCGACATTCTGGACCTTGCTGCGGCCAGGCGATGAAGTGATCGTCAGCCAGACCCTCTACGGCTGCACCTTCGCCCTGTTGCACCACGGCATTGGTGAGTTCGGCATCAAGGTGCGCCATGTGGACCTCACCAACCTGGCCGCCCTGCAAGCGGCGCTCAGCCCCGCCACCCGCATGATCTACTGTGAAACCCCGGCCAACCCCACCCTGCAATTGGTGGACATCGCCGCCGTGGCCGCCCTCGCCCATCAACAGCCGAATGTCACGGTCGTGATCGACAACACCTACTGCACGCCGTACCTGCAACGCCCGCTGGAACTGGGCGCGGATGTGGTGGTGCACTCGGCCACCAAATACCTCAGCGGCCACGGCGATATCACCGCCGGCATCGCCGTGAGCAACCTGGCCACGGCCCAGCGCATTCGCTTGCAAGGCCTCAAGGATCTGACCGGCGCGGTGATGTCGCCCCAGGACGCCGCGCTGCTGATGCGCGGCCTCAAGACCCTGGCCCTGCGCATGGACCGCCATTGCAGCAACGCCCAGGCGGTGGCCGAAGCCTTGCAGGCGCACCCGGCGGTGGAGTGGGTCACGTATCCGGGGCTGCGCGCTTTCGCGCAGTACGAGCTGGCAGCGCGGCAAATGAGCCAGGCGGGCGGCATGATTGCGTTCGAACTCAAGGGGGGGATCGACAGCGGTCGGCGCTTTATGAACGCCCTCAAGCTGTTCACCCGTGCGGTCAGCCTCGGGGACGCCGAATCCCTGGCCCAGCACCCGGCGAGCATGACCCACTCCACCTACACCCCCGAAGAGCGTGCGCACCATGGCATCAGCGAGGGGTTGGTGCGTTTATCGGTCGGGCTGGAGGATGTGGCCGACCTGCTGGCGGATGTGCAACAAGCGCTGGCCAAATGTGCTCGCGCCGTGCCACGCCAAACGCTGATGGCGGCGCATGCCGTGAGATAAGCGCCGTGCTCCCCTCGCGGCGGTCGGACAGTTCCGGCCGCCGTTGGCCGTGGTTAATCTGGTTTTTTTGGCAATTGGATCCCCATGCCGCCGCCAGGCTGTACTAGCATACGTCCTGCACTCGACATTCATGGACGAACTGATGAACTCACACCTGTTCCCACATATAGGCAAGGTCATCGCCAGCACCGGCAGTCGCCATTTCCCACGCATGCTGCATGACCTGATCCTCACCCAACTGGCAGTGGACGCCACCCATATCACCCAATTGCACGTGAGCCCCGACGGGCACACCCGCCGCAAGATCAGCCCGGTCTACACCGACTCGGTGGCGGCCCTGGGCGAAGCACAGCCCGCCGCACAACTGCACCTCACGCGCCGCAAAGACGACGTGCGCTATGTGCTGTCGGTGTACCGCTCGCACCAGTCCGAAAGCTTTTCGCCCCAGGAACGCAGCATGCTGCAGGACTTCTCCACCCTGCTGCTGCCCATGGTGGAAAAACACATCACCGCGATTCAACCCTGCAGCCAGGACAGCGACCCGAAGGCGCCGCAAAACCAGGGCATCGACACCCTGCGCCGGCGCATTGAAGAGCGCCTGGTGCAATCGGGCCTGACCCTGTCCAACCGCGAGCTGGAAGTGTGCGTGGGCCTGCTGGCCGGGCGCACCGCGCCAGAGTTGGCGGAGCAACTGGCGTTGAAGGTCAACACGATTGAAAGCTACCTCAAGCGGGCGGCGATCAAGTTGGGGATCAGCGGGCGGCATTCGCTGTTGCGGTGGATGTACGCCACGGACGACATCACCAGTTAAGCCTCCCGTCGCCCCGTAGCAGCTGTCGAGCGCAAGCGAGGCTGCGTTGGCGCCCCGCAGATCGCGGAGTGTCAATACGTCCGCTACGCAGCCTCGCCAAGGCTCGGCAGCTGCTACGACCCGAAGCTTGCACTTGCCGGTGAGGGTCAATCCCTCGCCAGTGCCTCGATCGGGTCCAGCCGCGCGGCGTTCCGCGCCGGCACAAAGCCAAACACAATGCCGATCAGCGTCGAACAGGCAAAGGCAGTGACGATTGAGCCGACCGAAAACACCATCTCCCATTCCTTCACAAACAGCGAAAACAGAAACCCCAGCGCGTAGGACAGTGAGATACCAATCAAACCGCCGATCAGGCACACCATCACCGCTTCCACCAGAAACTGCTGGCGAATGTCCGACTGCCGCGCGCCCACCGCCATGCGGATGCCAATCTCGCGGGTACGCTCGGTGACCGACACCAGCATGATATTCATCACCCCAATCCCCCCCACCAGCAATGAAATCACGGCAATCAACGACAACAGCAGCGCCAGGGAGCGGCTGGTTTTCTGCACCGTCTGCATGATGCTGTCGAGGTTGTTGGTGAAAAAATCCTTGGTGCCGTGGCGTTGCAGCATGAGTTTGTTGACGTTGTCTTCGACCACCTTGCTCGGCTGGCCGTCCTTGATGCGCACGGTGATGCTGTCCAGATGACGCTGGCCCAACAGGCGCCCCGCCGCTGTTTCGTAAGGCACCCACACGTTGAGCGCCTTACTGGCGGCGAACATGTTTTTGTTGTCGGCCGTCACGCCGATCACCGTGCACGGCAGGTTGCCCACCAGGATCACCTGGCCCAGCGGGTCCACGTTCGGGCCGAACAGGCGGTGGCGGGTGTTGTGGTCGATCACCACCACCTGGGCCTGGCGCCGGGCATCGCTTTCGCTGAAGGCAATACCGGCTTCGAGCTTCAGGCCCTTGACCTTGAAATAGCGGTCGCTGACACCGTTGACCTGGGCGTCCAGGTCGATATTGCCGTAGCGCAGCAACAGACTGCGGCCCACCACCGGCGTGGCGCTGTCCACGTAGTACAGCTGGTTCAGCGCGTCCACATCCGATGGCATCAGGGTTTCGATGGCCGAGGCGCGGCTGTCGCCGAAACTGGTGCCGGAAAAGATATCGATGGTGTTGCTGCCGATCGCCTGGATGTCCTTGAGCACATAGCGCTTGGCGCCTTCGCCAATCGCCGAGATCGACACCACTGAGGTGATGCCGATGACGATGCCGAGCATGGTCAGCAAGGTGCGCATGCGATGGGACACTAGCGCGACCCAGGCCATGTTGAACGCTTCCTTGAACAGCCCCAGGCTCGCCACCAGGCGCCGTGCGCCGCTGCGCCGCGGCTCTATCGGCGTCTCGGCCGGCACGTCCAGGCCACTGCTGGCGTTGGCCTTGTCACTGATGATCTCGCCGTCGCAGACCTCGACAATGCGCTGGGCATTCGCCGCCACTTTCGGGTCGTGGGTGACGATGATCACCGTGTGCCCCGCCGCGTGCAGTTCAGCGAGGATGCGCATCACCTCCTTGCCGCTGTGGGTGTCGAGAGCGCCGGTGGGTTCGTCGGCGAGGATCACTTCACCGCCGTTCATCAAGGCCCGCGCGATACTCACCCGCTGCTGCTGGCCGCCGGAGAGCTGGCTGGGCCGGTGCGTGGTGTGGCTGGCCAGGCCCAGCCGTTCGAGCAATTCCCGTGCGCGACTGTGGCGTTGGGTCTCAGGAGTGCCGGCATAGATCGCCGGCATTTCCACGTTGTGCAAGGCGCTGAGGTGCGCCAGCAAGTGGTAGCGCTGGAAGATGAACCCGAAGTAATCGCGACGCAGCTCCGCCAGTTGCTCATCGCCCAACGAGCGGGTTTCGATGCCATTGATTTTGTAGCTGCCGGCGGTGGCGTAGTCCAGGCCGCCGAGGATGTTCATCAAGGTGGACTTTCCGGACCCGGACGCACCGATAATCGCGACCATTTCCCCGGCCTGAATCATCAGGTCGATACCCTTGAGCGCAATGAATTCGCGCTCGCCGGCCATGAAACTGCGGGTGATGCCCTTGAGTTCCAACAGTGGCTGGCTCATCCGTCAGTTCCCCGCCACGGCAGGCGACGCATCGCCGATCACCACTTTATCGCCCTCGGCCAGTCCGTCCAGGATCTGCACCTTGACGTTGTTGTTGATGCCGGTCTTCACATCCCGCGACACCGCCTTGCCCTTGGCGTCCAGCACCCGCAGCGCGTAACTGCCGTCCTGGTTGCGCGCCCCGAGTGCGGCCACCGGCACCATCAACGCGGCCTCGGCGGTGTCGAGCACGATGCGCACCTGGGCGGTCATGGCGATGCGCAGGCGGTGGTCGGGGTTGGGCACATCGAACAACGCGTTGTAGAACACCGCCGTGTTCTGCTTGGGCGTGCCGGCGGTCTGGGTTTCGAGGAAGTTCTGCGGCGCCGGCTCGGTACCGCGCAGCTTGGCGTAGTAGCGTTTGTCGGCCTCACCGAGGATGGTGAAATACACCTGCTGGCCGGGGCTGATATGAATCACATCCGCCTCCGACACCTGGGCCTTGACCGTCATTGTGTCGAGGTCCGCCAACTTGAGCAGTACCGGTGCCAACTGGCTGGCGATCACCGTCTGGCCTTCCTGGGTGACGATGCCCACCACATCGCCGTCGATAGGCGCATTGATGCGGGTGTAGTCCAGGTTGATCTTGGCGGTGTCGATCTGGATATGCGCGCTTTTGATCTGCGCATCCAGGGCCAACAGGTTGGCCTGCTGTACCTGATAGCTCGATTCGGCGTCTTCGAAATCCTGGCGTGAGACCGACTCGTCATTCTGCAAGCCTTTGTAGCGCTCATACACCGACTTGGCCTGCCTGAGCTGCGCCGCCGTGGCCCGGCGCTGGGCCTGGAGGTTTTCCTCATCCACCTGGGCCTTGCGCAGGGTGTTCTGCAGGATCAGCGGGTCGATTTCCGCCAGCCACTGGCCCTTTTTGACCTTGTCGCCGACCTTGACCTTGAGCGACTTCAACTGCCCAGAGACCTGGGCGCCGACGTCGACCTGCTTGATGCCTTCGAGCAGGCCGGTGGCCAGGACGGCGTTTTCGATATCGCCGCGTTCGGCGGTTGCGGTGAGGTACAGCGGTGCATCGGCTGGGGCCTGGACGGTGTAGATGATCAGGCCGATGGCGACGGCCAGTACGGTGAATATGCCGATTTTGCGGAATTTAGAGTTTTGCATAGGTGACCATTTGATGAGGTTTGATCGGGTACATATCCGTTTCTGGGGTAACGGCGGCTGTTGGTTCCGCCCTTACGGCGGGTCACTTTGGAAAAGCCCCAAAGTAACCAAAGTGCTCTTGCCCCAACACTCGGCACCTCGCCTAGGCTCGGTGTGCCCTCACTCCGGCTTGAATCCGTGGGCCGCCGCGATGGGCCATCCTTGGCCCACCTGATGTATGGAGATCAAAATGTGGGAGGGGGCTTGCCCCCGATAACGGTGGCTCAGCCAAAGTTGCATCAACTGACACCCCCTCATCGGGAGCAAGCTCCCTCGCCCCAACAAGCCTTCCCGTCACGACACCACCTCCGCCGCAACGCCTTCCAACCACCACAAAGCCAACCCCTGAACATTCGGCGCCTTGAGCAAAGTGAAATGATTCCCCCCGCCATACCAAACCTCCAACCCGCTGCCCTGGCGCTTCCACCCCTCCACCATCCCGCCTTGCTCGCGCTGATTGCCCGCCGCATCCAACGCCGGATCCTCGGCCAACACCAACCGCACCACCCCGCGATAGCGCTGTGCCGGGCGATACACCGTGCGCAATGCGACCGCGTAAGTGCGCGCCGGCCCCGCCATCGCGTCAACACTGGCACGGGCCGGCAACAACCCCACCCCCACCATCCCGGCATGCAGGCTCTGGCGCTGCGCCACTTCATCGCCAGCCGCGAAGTCCTCACGGTCAATTCCGAGGGGTTTACCCGCCGCCAGCTGCATCGCTTCGATCAACCGCAACAACGCCGCCGTCGTCGTATAAGCCCGACCCGCACCCCCCGGCGCCTCGCTGTCGATCACCGTCAACGACGCCACTTCCCGCCCGGCCGCCTGCAACCGCAGCGCCATCTCCAGGGCGACCCAACCGCCAAACGAATGCCCCACCAGATGCACCGGCCCATGGGGACACTCATGCTCCAGCGCAAGCAGATTACAACGCGCCGCCGCTTCCACCTGGCTGTGGGGCACCGCCTCGCCGTCCAGCCCGCGCGGCTGCAAGCCGAACAACGGCCAGTCTCGCCCAAGCGCTTCGCCAAGGCCGACAAACCCGGTGACGCTGTCCCCTGCCCCCGGCACGCAGAACACCGGCGCATAGCCGGCCCGTCCGCCCTGGATTCGCAGCAACGGTTGATGCGCGGTTTCCAGCACCGCTGAACAACCCGCCAAGGCCTCTGTCATCGCCGCGCCCAATGCACGGATATGCGGCGCCTGCATCATGCTCTGGTGATCACCCGGCACGTCCACTTGGCGCAATTGCCCAGGCGCCAGGGCGTCCTCCCAACCGAGCGATACACTGCGCCGCGACAACTCGGTCGGCCGCTCCACAGCACTGAACAGATGCACCGGTATCGGCAACGGGAACAGGCTGTAATGCGCCAGCGCATGCCCGTGGCCGACTTCGCGCTCGATAAAGCTCAAGAGGTCCGCATCCGCAGCCGCCGCCATTTGCGCGTATAGCAAACCTTGATCGCGACAGCGTTGCAGCAGACCTGCAAAGTCCAGCTGTCCAATCTGCGCGTCCAGCTGTTCAATCCTCGCCAGCTCATCCACACCTCCCTGTGCGTTCCAATAGGCGCGGCACTGCAACAGCAAATGCCGCTTGAGCGCATCCGGCCCGCTCCAGCGCGCCTTGCCCTGGTCGGTCAGGCGCGGCACGTAGCTGTCGATCAGGCCGAGGAACGCCACCGGTTCATCCAGCCCCAGCAATTGCATCGCCACTTCATAGGCCAGCACCCCGCCAAATGACCACCCCGCGATGCGATACGGCCCATGGGGTTGAAGGCCGCGAATCAGGCCGACCATGCGTGCCGCCAGGCCTTCCAGGGTGTTGAGGTGCGACTCGCCGAGCGCCAGTCCCGGCAGGCCATAGATCGGGTAGTCACCCGGCAGATGCTGGCCCAGCGCCGGGAAGTACACGTCCATGCCGCTGAATTCATGCACCAGGAACAACGGCGCTTGCTTGCCGCTGCTGCGCACCGTGATCACCGAAGCGTCGCGTACCGGCTCGTCGGTGCGCTGGCGCAGCATGACGGCCACCGAGGCGACGCTGGCGTGTTGGAACAACTCGGCCAGGCTCACCGCCAGCCCTGCGGTTTCCATCAGGTTGACCAGGCGAATCGCCAACAGCGAATGCCCGCCCAACTCAAAGAAACTGTCATGCCGGCCAACCTGTTCCAGCTTCAGCACCTCGGCCCATAACTGCGCCAGGGTCTGTTCCAGAGCATCGATCGGTGCTTCGAACTCGCGACTGACCTGCGCGTCCAGGGCCGGCACCGGCAGGGCTTTGCGGTCAACCTTGCCATTGGCAGTCAACGGCAGCTGGTCCAGCGGCACATAGGCCGAAGGCAGCATGTAGTCCGGCAGTTGCCCTTGCAGATGGCCGCGGATGCCGTCGATACCAACGGGCTGCGCCGCCCAGGTGAAATACGCCACCAGACGCTTATCCCCCGGCGCGTCTTCACGGGCCAACACCACCGCGTCCTGAATGCCCACGCAAGTCATCAGGCGCGCCTCGATCTCGCCCAACTCGATGCGGAAACCCCGGATTTTCACCTGATCGTCATTGCGTCCGATGCATTCGAGCAGGCCATCCACGGTCCAGCGGCCGAGGTCGCCGGTGCGGTACATCAAGGCCTGCGGATTGAAGGGATCCTGCACAAACTTTTCAGCGGTGAGCTCCGGTCGATTCAAATAACCCAGGGCCACGCCGTCACCTCCGATGCAGATTTCACCGGTCACGCCCTGGGGCACCGGCTGCAAGTACGCATCCAGCACATGCACCTGGGTGTTGGAGATCGGTCGCCCCACCGGCACGCTGTCGGCGTCGTCGGCAATCGCGCGCACTTCATGGGTGGTGGCGTAGGTGGTGGTTTCCGTCGGGCCGTAGCAATGCACCAGGCGCAACGCCGGCGCCTGGGCCAACAGGCTGCGAAACGCCGCAGGATCGGCACGCTCGCCGCCGCACAGCAGGATGCGCAAACCGGCCAATGCGTCGGGAATCAGCTGCACGTACTGGTTGAACAACGCCGTGGTGACAAACAGCACCGTCGCGCCACGCAGCGCCGCGCCGAATGCCGCAGGGTCAAGCAAGGTGGCGTGATCGATGACCTGCACCTGCCCACCGTTGAGCAACGGCCCCCAGACATCCATGGTGCTGGCGTCGAACGCCGGGTTGGAGGCGAAGGCCACGCGGTCGCTGGAGTTGAAGTCCGCGTAGCCGTTGTTGAGCACCAACCGCGTGATGCCGCGATGGGGCACCCGCACGCCCTTGGGAATGCCGGTGGAGCCGGAGGTGTACATGATGTACGCCACGCTGTCCGAGGCTTGCGACAGGTCCGGGTTATGGCTCGGCTGTGGATCGAGGACCAGGGTGTCCAGGTCCAGGCGCTGCGCCGCGTAGTCGATCAGCGCATCACTGCGGGTCAACAACCAGCGCGCATCGCTGTCCTGCACCATGAACGCCTGGCGTTCGGCGGGTGCGTTGATGTCCAGCGGCACATAGGCGGCCGCGCACTTCAACACGGCCAGTTGACCGACCAGCAGCGCGACAGAACGCGGCAGCAGGATCGCCACGTTGTCGCCCGGTTTTACGCCCAGGCCCGACAGGTGATGGGCCAGGCGGTTGGCGCTGGCATTCAGCTCGCCGTAGCTCACGCGCTGCTCGCCCTGCACCACGGCCACTGCGTCGGGACGTGCCTGGGCCTGGGCTTGGAACAGGCGCTGCACCGTGTGCTCACGGGGGAAGTCGCGGGTGCTGGCGTTGAACGCCAGCCGCAGTTGGTGCTGTTCGGCGACGGGCAGGATCGGCAAGCGGCTGATGGCGGTATCGCTGCCCTGTTCCAGCGCCTGCACCAACTGCTCCAGGGCCACACTCAGGTAATCACACAGCCGCCGGGCGCCCTGCCCCGAGGCTTTGAAGGTAAAGCCATCGCCCAGGTCATCCACGCTCATCGACAGGCCGTAGTTGCTGTGTTCCTCGGCCTTGAGCAGCTCAATGCCCTGCCACGCCTCAGCCACTCCACCGACCTGCGGCGCGCTGTGCCGATAGTTGAACAGCACGCTGAACAGCGGCGTGGTCACCGGCACCCCACTGCAACGCTGGGCCACTGTCAGCGGTGCGTGTTCATGGCTGAGCAGTTGGCTCAGCCGCGCATGGGTGGCGCGAGCGGCGCTGCGTACCGAGTGCTCGCCGAGGTCGACCCGCAACGGCAATGTGTTGATGAACACGCCCATGGCCCGCTCGGCGCCTTCGCCGCCTTGCATGCGGCCGAGCATCACGGTGCCGAACACCACCTGCTCACGGCCCGACACCTTGCCCAGCACCTGGGCCCACCCCAGGTGCATCAGGCTGGCGGCGCTGACGCCGCACTGGCGCGCCTGAGTGCGCAGGCGCTGGCTTAATTGAGGAGCAATCGCCAGGCGTACCTGTTCATCGATGCCCAGGTTGGCCACCTCCGTGGGCTCGTCGATCTGACCAAGCATGTCGCGGAAAAACTCTTCGTGATCGTCCACGCGCGTCTGCGCCACCGTCTGTGCCAGCGTCTGTGCCACCGTCTGTGCCACATAGTTGCGATACGGCACAGGCGTGCCCAAGGTGTGTTGCGTGCCCAGCAGGAACGCCTGCAGCTCGTGTTGCAGGATCTCCAGGGCGATGTGGTCCATGACCAGGTGATGGAACAGCAAGGTGGCGACCACACGCGGGGTTTCTTCGCTGCACACCAGGCGCATCAATGGCGCCTCGGACAGGTCCAGGCGCGGGGGCAACGGACCGCTTTCAACCCGCAGCGATGCCTTGCGCCAGACCACCTGCACCGGTTCTTCCAGGCCGTCCCAGTGGAACGACGAGCGCAGGATGTCATGGCGTTCGATCACCGCCTGCAACGCCAGGGCAAACGCATCCAGGCGCTGGCGGCTGTCAAAGGCAAACTGCGCCTGCAGCACATAGGCATCGCCGGCCTGCACGGCGCGATGGTGATAGAGCATGCCGGCCTGCAACGGCGCCAGCGGGTAGATGTCCTGCAGATTCGCCGCGCCACCGGGGATACACGCGACGAGGCGGTCGATGGCGGCCTGCTCCAGCGCGATCAGCGGCAACATCGCTGGGGTGATCGAGGTGCAGCCGTCGACGATGCCATTGGCCGGCACCACCACTTCGCGGCCACTGCCCAACGCCGCCGCCAAGGCCGACAAGGTGGGCTGACCGAACAGCACTTTTACGTCCGCCGACAAACCCAGGCCGCGCATGCGCCCCATCAGGCTCACCGCCAGCAACGAATGCCCGCCCAGTTCAAAGAAGTTGTCGTGACGCCCCACACGCTCCACCTTGAGCAACTCGGCCCACAGGCTGGCCAGGGCGATTTCCGTGTCGCCCTCGGGCGCTTCGTATTCGCGCACCACCATCGACTCCAGGCCCGGCGCGGGCAGCGCCTTGCGGTCGAGCTTGCCGTTGGGGCTCAAGGGCAACGCACCGAGGTGGACGAACACCGCCGGCACCATGAACTCAGGCAGGTGATGCAGCAGCTGACTGCGCAGCACATCGATGTCGGTAAAGGCGCCGGTGTAGTACGCCACCAGGCGGTCTTCACGGGCGATCACGGCGGCCTCGTTGACCGCCGAGCACTCGGTCAGGCGCGCCTGGATCTCGCCCAGTTCGATGCGCAAGCCACGGATTTTCACTTGGTCGTCGTTGCGGCCCAGGTACTCAATATTCCCATAGGGCAGGTAGCGTCCGACGTCGCCGGTGCGGTACATCCGCCCATGGGTAAAGGGATCCTGGAGAAAGCGTTCGGCGGTCAGTTCCGGGCGGTTCAGGTAACCCCGCGCCACTTGCACGCCGCCGATAAACAGCTCGCCGACCACGCCCAGCGGCACCGGCTGCAATTGCCCGTCCAGCAGGTACATACGGGTGTTGGCGATGGGCTTGCCGATGGGGGTGTTGTCCGGCGTCACCGGGCCTGCGCAGTTCCACGCCGTCACGTCGACAGCGGCTTCGGTCGGGCCATACAGGTTATGCAGCCCGCTGCCTGGCAACTGCTGCTTGAAACGCCGCACCAGGCTGCCCGGCAAGGCTTCGCCGCTGCACATTACGCGCACCAGCCCGGCGGCCTGGCTGACATCGCCATGGGCCAGGAACACGTCGAGCATCGACGGCACAAAGTGCAACGTGGTGATGTGTTCGGCCTCGATCACCTCACACAGGTACGCCGGGTCTTTATGCCCGCCGGGACGCGCCATCACCAGGCAAGCGCCGGTGAACAACGGCCAGAAGAATTCCCAGACCGACACATCGAAGCTGAACGGGGTTTTCTGCAAGACCCGGTCCTGGGCCTTGAGCCCATATTCGTCCTGCATCCACAGCAGGCGATTGACCACGCCGTTGTGGTCATTGATCACGCCCTTGGGCTGGCCGGTGGAGCCGGACGTGTAGATCACATAGGCGCTCACGCCGGCTAAACCGGGGTTCTCCACGGATTGCCGGTGCCAGCTCGGCTGGTCCAGGTCGACCACCGGCACCGCGCCCACCAGCGCACAGGTAGCGCCCTGGATCAGCACGACGGCGGGCGCGCTGTCTTCCAGCATGTAGGCGATGCGTTCCAGCGGATATGCCGGGTCCAGCGGCACATAGGCGGCGCCGGCCTTGAGGATCGCGTACAGGCCGATGACCATGTCCAGGCCACGTTCCACGCAGATCGCCACCCGCGAATCGGGCTGTACGCCCCGTTCCAGCAGGTGATGGGCCAGTTGGTTGGCCCGTGTATTCAGTTCGGCATACGTGAGTTGCTGTTCCCCGGCTTTAAGCGCAATCGCGTCGGGCGTGCGTGCCACCTGGGCCTCGAACATCCCGTGCAAGGTCTGGTCGAGGTTGTAATCCACCTGCGTCGCATTGAAGTCGAACAGCAGGTGCTGGCGCTCGCGCTCGTCCAGCAGCGGCGCGTGCTCCAGCACCGCCTGGTCGTTATCGACCATGGCCTGCAACACGCGGGTGAAGTAGCCGACGTAACGCTGCACCGTCGCTTCATCGAACAGCGCCACGGCGTATTCCAGCGCGCCGAGAATCGTGCCCTGCACTTCGCCGAGGTTCAGCGACAGGTCGAACTTGGCAAAGTGGCTGTTCTCCACAATGCCTTCCAGAGCCAGGTCGCCCAGGGCCAGGGTCGGCGCGCTGCTGTCCTGCCAGGCCAGCAGCGTCTGGAACAACGGGCTGTGGGCCAGGCTGCGCACCGGTCGGGTGAGTTCCACCACTTGCTCGAAGGGCAGGTCCTGATGGGCCTGGGCCGCCAGGGTCAGCGCCTTGACCCGCGCCAGCAGCGCTTCGGTACTCAGCCCACCCGAGGTGTCGATGCGCACTGCCAGGGTGTTGACGAACAGGCCGATCAGGCCTTCGACTTCACTGCGCGTACGGTTGGCCACCGGCGAGCCGATCACCACATCCGCCTGCCCCGACAGCCGTGCGAGCAAGGAGGCCCAGGCGCTCATCACGGTCATGTACAGCGTGCTGCCATGGCGCTGGCTCAAGGCCTTGAGCCCGGCGGTAAGGCGCTCGTCGAGGCGGATGTCCACGCTGCTGCCGGCGTAGTCCTGCTGCGCCGGGCGCGGGCGGTCGGTGGGCAGGCTGAGCAACGCCGGCGCCCCGGCCAGGGCCTGTTGCCAATAGCTGCTCTGGCGCTGCAGGACGTCGCCGCTGAGCCACAAGCGTTGCCACACGGCGAAGTCGCCGTACTGGATCGGCAATGGCGGCAACGGGTCGGGCTGGCCCTGGCTGAAGGCCTGGTACAGCGCCATCAGCTCGCGGGTGAGCACGCCCATGGACCAGCCGTCGGAGACGATGTGGTGCAGGGTCAGCAACAGCACATGGTGTTCGTGCCCCATCACCACCAGGCGCCCGCGCAGCAGCGGGCCGCGCTCCAGGTCGAACGGCGCCGAGGCTTCGCCGTGGATCAACGCATCCAGCGCATGTTGCGGTTGCGGGTGGCGGCGCAAGTCCTGCACCTGCAGCGGCAGCACGTCGTCGGCCGCGACGATCAGCACCTGGGCGTCGTCGCCGTGCTGGGCGAAGCGGCTGCGCAGGGTTTCATGCCGCGCTACGATCCGCGCCAGCGCCCGTTGCAAGGCCTGCACATGCAACTGCCCACGCAAGCGCAAGCCGATGGGGATGTTGTAGGCGGTGTTGGCGCCTTCCATCAATGCCAGAAACCACAGGCGCTGCTGGGCAAACGACAGCGGCACCGGCTCATCGCGGTTGGCCGGCAGGATCGCCGGCAAGGTGCTGCGACCGGCCTGGGCCAGCACCTCGGCGACGGCGGCCAGTTCGGCGTTGGCAAACAGGTCGCCGAGCAACAGCTCCACACCCAGGCGCTGACGTACCTGGGACACCATGCGCATGGCGAGCAGCGAGTGCCCACCCAACTCAAAGAAGTGATCGTGACGACCGACGCGCTCCACCTGCAACACATCGGCCCAGATCTGCGCCAGGCTGTTTTCGATCTCGCCCTCGGGCGCGGCGTATTCGCGGGTAAACAGCGCGGCCATATCCGGCGCCGGCAAGGCCTTGCGGTCGAGTTTGCCGTTGGCGGTCAAGGGCAACGTGTCGAGCTTCATGAAGGCGACCGGCACCATGTAGTCCGGCAGGTGTGCCACCAAATGGGCGCGGATATCGCCCACCGCCAGCGCGTCGAGTTGCGGATTTTCGGTGTAATACGCCACCAGGCGCTCTTCGCGCACCAGCACCACAGTCTCCTGAACGCTTGGCAGGTGGTTGAGCTGGGTTTCGATTTCCCCCAGTTCGATGCGCACGCCACGGATTTTTACCTGATCGTCATTGCGGCCCAGGTAGTCGAGATTGCCATCGGGCAACCAGCGCGCCAGATCGCCGGTGCGGTACATGCGACCGGCGTTGAACGGGTCTTGCAGGAAACGCTCGGCCGTCAGTTCCGCACGGTTCAGGTAACCCCGCGCCACGCCCTTGCCGCCGACATACACCTCACCCGCAACGCCCAGCGGCACCGGGCGTTGTTGCTCGTCCAGCAGGTACACCGTGGCATTGGCGATGGGCTTGCCGATATGCAACGGCTGCCCGGCCTCGACCTTGCCGGAGGTGGCGACCACCGTAGCCTCGGTGGGGCCATAGTTGTTGATCAGTTCAAAACGCTGCGCCCGCCCGAACTGCCGCAGGCGGTCGCCGCCGATCAGCAAGGTGCGCAGGGTCGGGTGCTCGATGTGCTGGCTGAAGGCGTACTCGGCCACGGGCGTGGGCAGGAAACACACATCCAGCGGCTGCGCGCACCACCAGGCCAGCAGTGCGTCGATGTCTTCGGGGCCGTCATGGGCCGGTGGCAGGTGCAGGGTCGCGCCGACACACAACGCCGGCCACACTTCCCAGGCCATGGCATCAAAGCCGAACCCGGCGACGCTGGCGGTGTGGCGCCCGGCGCACAGGTCGAAGGCGCGGCAATGCCAGTCCACCAGGTTGGTCACGGTGTGGTGCTCCACCATCACGCCCTTGGGCAGGCCGGTGGAGCCGGAGGTGTAGATCACATAGGCGAGGTTCGCCGGGGTTACGGCGACGCTGGGATTGCTCGCCGCGTGGTGATGCCAGGTGTAGCGGTCCAGGTAGATCACCGGCACGTCCAGCTCGGGCAGGCGTTCGAGCAAGGCGTGCTGGGTCAGCACCGCCACCGGGGCGCTGTCGCTGAGCAGGTAGGCCAGGCGCTCGGCCGGGTGGGACGGGTCTACCGGCACGTAGCAGGCGCCGGCTTTAAGGATCGCCAGCAACCCGGCCAGGGTGTCCAGGCCACGACGGGCGACGATGGCCACGCGGTCGTCAGGTTTGACGCCCAGCGCCAGCAGGTGATGGGCCAGCAGGTTGGCTTGCCCGTTGAGTTCGGCGTAGGTCAGTGAGTGCCCCAGTTGCACCGCCGCAATGGCATGCGGCGTAAGCGCGGCCTGGGCTTCGATGCGCCCGTGCACGGTGCTGCCCTGGGGGAAATCGGCCTGGGTGGCGTTGAACTGTTCCAGCAGCAACCGCTGCTCGACGGCGGGCACCACCGGCACGTGATTGAGCGCAGTGTCGGGCGCCTGCTCCAGGGCCGTCACCAGGTTTTCCAGGGCGGTGTGCAGGTAGGCGCAGACCCGCTGCGGGTCCACCTGGGTGCTGGCCAGCAGGCTCAGGCCAAAGCCGTCGCCGAGGTCATCGATGCTCAGGGTCAGCGGGTAGTTGGTGCGCTCTTCGGCACTGAGGGCGGCGATGCCCTGCCACGCCGAGACGGCTTCGGCGCTGGCGGCAGGCGCGCTGTGGCGATAGTTGAGCAGCGCACTGAACAACGGCGTCGGCGCAATCACGCCGCTGCAGCGCTGGGCCAGGGCCAACGGCGCGTGCTCGTGGCGCAGCAACGTGGTGAGTCGGGCATGGGTGGCCTTGACCCCGGCGCGCACGTCCTGGCTATCGACGTCCACGCGAAACGGCAAGGTGTTGATGAAGATGCCCAAGGCGCGATCGGTGGCATGGCTGCCTAGCATGCGGCCCATCAACACCGTGCCGAACACCACCTGTTGCTTGCCCGCCAAGACCCCCAGCACCTGCGCCCAGCCCAGGTGAAACAGGCTCGCCGCGCTCACCCCCAACTGCCGCGCCTGGGTGCGCAAGCGCAAACTCAACGGCGCCGCCAACGGCAGGTGGAGTTCGCTGATGCCGCGCGCATCGCCCTGCACATCCTGCAAGCCAAACGGCAAGGTCGGCTCGCTGATATCGCCGAGCATCTGGCGGAAGAAGCTTTCGTGCTCCTGTTCACTGATGCCCAACCGCGCCTGGGCCACGTAGTTGCGAAACGGCACCGCCTGCCCCAACGCCGCGCCCTGCCCCAGCAGGCACGCCTGCATTTCATGGCACACCACTTCCAGGGCGCTGTGGTCCAGGGCCATGTGGTGGAACAACAACGTGGCGACGATGCGCCCATTGGCCGGGTCGTCGGCACGCACCAGGCGCAGCAGCGGCGCCTGGGTCACGTCGAGGCGATAGTGGCGGGCATCGAACAGGGCGTGCAGTTGGGCGGCGATCTCGCCATCCGCCGGATCGAGTTGCAGGGCCTGCACCGGCAGGCGCGCAGTGCGCCACACCACTTGCGACGGCTCCTGCAGGCCATCCCAGACCACGCCGGTGCGCAGGATGTCATGGCGGTCCATCACCGTTTGCAGTGCTTGGGCAAATGCGTCGAAACGCGCCAGGCTGTCGAACGCGAACTGCGACTGCATCACGTACGGGTCGCCCTGCTCGGCGCTGACATGATGGAACAGGATGCCTTCCTGCAACGGCGCCAGCGGGTAAATGTCCTGGATATTCGCCACGCCGCCGTCGACCGTGGCGACGACACGATCAATCTCGTCCTGGCTCAGGCTTGAAAGGGTCAGCATGGCCGGTGTGATGCGCTCGGCGCCGGGCGGGATGCCATTGGCCGGCACGTCGACTTCACCGGCCTTGGTCGCGCAATACTCGCCGGCCTTGATCAACTCGATCAGCCCCGGTTTGTGCTCGCGCAAGGCGGCCAGGATTGCAGGGTCGCTCAAGGCCTGCTTGTTGCCTTGCACCGACAACTGCTCGCCCTTGAGCGCCAGTTGGATGTCCTTGGTTTTCAGGGTTGCCAGCAGCTCAATGAGGCTCACAGGACGATCTCCATTCGTTCGGTCATTGCGGCGTAGCCGGCCAGGGTCGGCTGTTCGAACAGCCCCCGGACGTCGGCTTCCATGCCTTCCTGGCGCAAGCGCCCAATCAAGCTCACGGCAAGCAGCGAGTGCCCGCCCAGTTCAAAGAAATTGTCCTGGCGCCCGACCCGCTCGACGTTGAGCAACTCGGCCCACAAGCGCGCCAGCAGGATTTCGGTATCGCCTTGCGGTGCCTCGTATTCACGCAGGTTCAGGGCTTGCAGGCCGGGCGCCGGCAAGGCCTTGCGGTCGAGTTTGCCGTTGGGGCTCAGGGGCAGCGCGTCGAGGTGCACAAACAGCGCGGGCACCATGAAGTCCGGCAGGTGGCACAGCAGATGGGTGCGCAGGTGCTCGATATCGGTGTGCGTTCCGGTGTAGTAGGCGACAAGGCGATCTTCACGGGCGACCACCGCCGCTTCGCTGACCTGGGGATGCTCAAGCAGCCGCGCCTGAATCTCGCCCAGTTCGATGCGCAGGCCACGGATCTTGACCTGGTCGTCATTGCGGCCCAGGTATTCAATGTTGCCGTCGGGCAGGTAGCGGCCAAGGTCGCCGGTGCGGTACATCCGCCCGGCGCGGAACGGGTCCTCAAGGAAACGCTCGGCGGTCAGCTCAGGACGGTTGAGGTAACCCCGCGCCACTTGCACGCCGCCGATAAACAATTCGCCGACCACACCCAGCGGCACCGGCTGCAACTGCGCGTCCAGCACGTACATGCGCGTATTGGCGATGGGCTTGCCGATGGGCGTGTTGTCCGGCACATCGGGGCGTGCGCAATTCCAGGCCGTCACGTCCACCGCCGCTTCGGTGGGGCCGTACAGGTTGTACAGGCCGATCCCCGGCAACTGCGTCTTGAAGCGGCGCACCAGACTGCCCGGCAGTGCTTCGCCGCTGCACATTACCCGCAGCAGTCCTGCCGCCTGGCTCACGTCGCCATGGGCCAGGAACACATCCAGCATCGACGGTACAAAGTGCAGCGTGGTGATCTGTTCCGCTTCGATGACCTCGCACAGGTAGGCCGGGTCTTTATGCCCGCCGGGGCGCGCCATTACCAGGCGTGCGCCGGTGAACAGCGGCCAGAAGAATTCCCACACCGACACGTCGAAGCTGAACGGGGTTTTCTGCAACACCGCATCCTCGGCCGTGAGGCCATAGGCGTCCTGCATCCACAGCAGCCGGTTGACCACCCCGGCGTGCTCGTTGATCACGCCTTTGGGCTGGCCGGTGGAGCCGGAGGTGTAGATCACATAGGCCTGGTGCCGGGCTGTCAGGCCCGCGACCTCGGGGTTGCTCGGCGGCTGATGCTGCCAGGTGACCTGGTCCAGATTGAGCAGCGGCACGTCGCCCAGCAAGGCCACGGTGGCGTCCTGGGCCAACACCACCACGGGGGCGCTGTCCTGCAGCATGTAGGCGATCCGCTCCAGCGGGTACGCCGGGTCCAGCGGCACATAACCGCCGCCGGCCTTGAGGATGGCGAACAGGCCGATGACCATGTCCAGTCCACGTTCCAGGCAAATCCCCACCCGCGCCTCGGGTTGCACACCCAGCCCGCGCAGATGACGGGCCAGGCGGTTGGCCCGCTCGTTGAGGTGTTGGTAGGTAAGGTGCTGCTCGCCCGCCTTCACCGCGATGGCGTGGGGCGTGCGCTGGACTTGGGCTTCGAACATCCCGTGCAGGGTCTGGTCGAGGTTGTAGTTCACCTCGGTGGCGTTGAACGCTACCAGCAATTGCTGGCGCTCCTCGGCGCTGAGGATGGGCAGGCGATTGAGCGCCTGGTTCGGTGCCTGTTCCAGGGCCTCGACCAAGCCGGCCAGGGCCACATGCATGTACCCGCAGACGCGTTGCGCATCGACCTGGGCCAACGCGGTCACATCGTAGCCATCGCCCAGGTCGTCCACGTTCAGGGTCAGCGGGTAGTTGGTGCGCCCGTCGTTGACCAGGGTCTGCATGCCTTCCCAGGCGTGTTGCGCCTCCTGGGAACGGGTGGCGGCGCCGCGATGGCGATAATTGAGCATCGCGCTGAACAATGGCGCTGGTGCGGCCACACCGCTGCAACGCTGGGCCAGAGCCAGGGAGGCGTGTTCATGGCCGAGCAACGCGGTGAGTCGGGCATGGGTGGCGCGCACCGCCGAGCGGGCGCCCTGAGCGTCGATATCCAGGCGCAGCGGCAAGGTATTGATGAATACACCCAGCGCCCGGTCGGCACCTTCGCCGCCTTGCAGACGGCCCACCAGCACGGTGCCGAACACCACGCTGTGGCGCCCGGAGGTGGCCGCCAGCACTTGGCCCCAGGCCAGATGGAACAGGCTCGCGGTGCTCACGCCAAGCAAGCGGGCCTGGGCACGCAGGCGGCGGTTGAGGTCACTGTCCAGATGCATGCGGTGCTCCTGGATCGCGGTGCCGTCGCCGCGCACGTCTTGCAGGCCGAATGGCAGGGTCGGTTCGTCGACATCACCGAGCATTTCGCGGAAGAACACCTCGTGCTCCTGCTCGCTGATACCCAAGCGCGCCTGGGCCACGTAGTTGCGGTACGGCATCGGCGCAGCCGTCGGCGCCGGATGACCCAGCAGGTAACCCTGCATTTCCCGCAGCACCACGTCGAAGGCGGTGTGGTCGAGGGCGATATGGTGATAGAGCAGTACCACGACCACGCGCTGGTTGGCCGGATCTTCGGCATAGGCCAGGCGAATCAGCGGCGCCTGACTGATGTCCAGGCGGTAGCGCCGCGCATCAAAACGTTGATGCAGGCCGGCGAGTACATCGCCTTCAAGGTGCAGCTGTTCGAGGGGCAACCGGGCCTTGCGCAACACCACTTGCAGTGGTTGCACCAGCCCTTGCCACACCACGCCGGTGCGCAGGATATCGTGGCGGTCGATCACCTGTTGCAGCGCCTGGGCAAAGGCGCGCAGGCGCTCGATGCTGTCGAACGCCAGGTGCGATTGCAGCAAATACGGGTCGCCCTGCTCGGCGGTGAGGTAGTGGTAGAGAATGCCTTCCTGCAACGGCGCCAGCGGGTAGATGTCCTGCACATTGGCCGCACCGCCGGGCACTTGGGCAACCACTTGATCCAGGGTGGATTGGTCGAGTTGCACCAGTGACAACAGGTCCGGGGTCAGGCGCTGGCAGTCGACCGGGATGCGGTTGGCGGGCACCTGCACTTCACGCCCGCTGCCCACCGCTGCCGCCAGGGCGGCCAGGGTCGGCTGGCTGAACAGCACGCGCACATCGGCACTGAGGCCGACCTGACGCATGCGTTCGATCAGGCTGACCGCCAGCAACGAATGGCCGCCCAGTTCGAAGAAATGGTCGTGACGCCCCACCTGCTCGACCTGCAACACCTCGGCCCAGATGCCGGCCAGGGTGGTTTCCACTTCACCCTGTGGCGCTTCGTAGTCACGGGTCAGCAGCGCGGCCTGATCCGGTGCCGGCAAGGCCCGGCGGTCGAGCTTGCCGTTGGCGGTCAGGGGCAATGCGTCGAGCTTCACGTAGGCCACCGGCACCAAGGCATCCGGCAAGTGCGCCTGCAACTGCTCGCGCAGGCTTTCGATCAGCAGCGGCTGTTGTTCGGTGAACCACGCGATCAGGCGGCCCTCGCGCACCAACACCACCGCTTCGCCGACGCCGTGCAGCGCCGCCAGCCGGCTTTCGATTTCGCCCAGTTCGACGCGCACGCCACGGATTTTCACCTGGTCATCGTTACGCCCCAGGTACTCGATATTGCCCTCGGGCAACCAGCGCACCCGGTCGCCGGTGCGGTACATGCGCCCTGCATTGAACGGGTCTTGCAGGAAGCGTTCGGCAGTCAAGTCCGGGCGCTTGAGGTAACCCCGCGCCACGCCACTACCGCCTACATACAGCTCACCGGCCACGCCCACCGGTACTGGACGCAACTGCGCGTCCAGCACGTAGACACTGGCATTGGCGACAGGCCGGCCGATATGCAGCGCCTGCCCGACACGCACGCGGCCCGAGCTGGCGACCACCGTGGCTTCGGTGGGACCGTAGTTGTTGATCACCGCAAAGCGCCGCTCCTGGTTGAACTGGCGCAGGCGGTCGCCGCCGATCAGCAGGATGCGCAAGGTGGGGTGCTGCAACTCCTGGCTGAATGCGTATTCGGCCACCGGCGTGGGCAGGAAGCTCACGTCCAGGGGCTGCGCCAGCCACCAGGCGAGCAATGCGTCAATGTTGTCGTTGCCCACATCGACAGGCGGCAGGTGCAGGGTGGCGCCCACGCACAGCGCCGGCCAGACCTCCCAGGCCATGGCATCAAAACCGAAACCGGCGACGCTGCTGGTTTGGCTGACGGCGCTCAGGCCAAAGGCTTCGCAATGCCAATGCACCAGGTTTTCCACGCTGCGGTGTTCCACCATCACGCCCTTGGGCTGGCCGGTGGAGCCGGAGGTGTAGATCACGTAGGCCAGGTGGGCCGGGGTCAGGGCGGCGAGTTGTGGATTGCTGACGGGGTGGCGCCAGGTGGCGTGCACATCGATGCTGGTGACGGCGCCCAGCAGGTCGCGGGTGCTCGCTTCGGCCAGCACCGCCGCTGGCGCGCTGTCTTGCAACAAGTAGGCAATGCGCTCGGCGGGATACGCCGGGTCAATCGGCACGTAGCCGGCGCCGGCCTTGAGAATCCCCAGCATCCCCACCACCATCTGCGGGCCACGGCGGCAGCACAGGGCGACGCGGTCGTCTGGCTGCACACCCTGTGCAATCAGTTGATGGGCCAACTGGTTGGCGCGTTGGTTGAGTTGCTGATAGGTCAGTGATTCGCCGTCCTGCACCAGCGCAATGGCGTCGGGCTGGCGGTCGGCGCGGATCTCGAAAGCGCCGTGAAGCGTGTGACCGCTGGGGAAATCCGCGACGGTGGCGTTGAACTCGCGCAGCAGGGTTTCACGTTCGCCGGCCGGGAGAATGTCGAGCTGATTGAGTGCGGTGTGCACGCTGTGTTCCAGGCTATCGACCAACCGTTCGATGGCATTTGCCATGTACGCGCACAGGCGCTGGGCGCCGATGCGAGGCAAGGCCAGCACCGTCAGGCCGAAGCCATCGCCCAGGTCATCCACGCTCAGGGTCAGCGGGTAGTTGCTGCGTTCTTCACCGCCCAGCAGCTGCACGCCTTCCCAAATGCCGTGGCCGTCGCGGGCCAGGGTTTCGGGGCTGCTGTGGCGATAGTTGAGCAGCGCGCTGAACAGTGGCGTCGAGGCCGCCACGCCACTGCAACGCTGGGCCAGGGCCAGGGACGCGTGTTCATGGCCGAGCAAGGCGCTCAAGCGTGCATGGGTGGCCTTGACGGCGGCGACCGCGCTGACGGCGGTATCCACCCGCAGCGGCAAGGTATTGATGAACATGCCCAAGGCCCGGTCCGCGCCGTCACCGGCCTGCATACGGCCCATCAGTACGGTGCCGAACACCACCTCGTCACGCCCGCTGACCAGCCCCAGCACCTGGGCCCAGGCCAGGTGCATCAGGCTCGCTGCGCTGACGCCCAGGCGCCGTGCCTGTTCACGTACGCGCTGGGCCAGCAGCGTGTCCAGGGCCTGCTCGGCCTCTTCGATCTCGCGGCCGTCGCCCTGCACGTCCTGTACGCCGAAGGGCAAGGTGGGCTCATCGATATCGGCCAGCATCCCGCGGAAGAACCGCTCGTGCTCGTCGACGCTCACCCCCAGGCGGGCCTGGGCCACGTAGTTGCGAAATGGCGCGGCCGCCGGCAAGTCATGAGCCTGGCCGAACAGAAATGCGCCCATCTCCTGGCCGACCACGTCCATGGCGGTGTGGTCCAGTGCCAAATGGTGGAACAGCAGGATCGCCGCCACCTGCCCATTCGCTGGGTCCTGGACGTAGACCATGCGCAGCAGCGGCGCCTGGGTGATGTCCAGGCGGTAATGGCGCGCATCGAACCGGGCGTGCAGTTGCCCGATGAGGTCGCCGTCGGCCGGATCAAGGTTCACCGCCTGCACCACCAGCTGCGCCTCGCGCCAGACCACCTGCATCGGGCTGTCCAGGCCTTCCCAGACCACACCGGTGCGCAGGATGTCATGACGGGCGGCGACCTGTTGCAGCGCGCCCATAAAACCGTGCAACCGCTCCAGGCTGTCGAAGGCCATGCGCGATTGCAGCAGGTACGGGTCACCCTGCTCAGCACTGATGTGGTGGTACAGAATGCCCTCCTGCAACGGCGCCAGCGGGTAGATGTCCTGCACATTCGCCGCGCCGCCGGGGACGTTGGCGACGATGCGGTCGATGGCGCCTTGGTCAAGGTCCACCAGCGTCAGCATTGACGGCACAATCCTTGTGCAGCCCGATGGAATGCCATTGGCCGGCACCACAATCTCCCGGCCACTACCCACCGCCGCCGCCAACGCCGCCAGGCTTGGCTGGTTGAACAGCACCCGCACATCCGCGCTCAAGCCCGCCTGGCGCATGCGTTCGATCAAACTGACCGCCAGTAACGAATGCCCGCCCAACTCAAAGAAATGGTCATGCCGGCCCACGCGGTCGAGCTTGAGCAGGTCCTGCCAGATCTGCGCCAACTGGCGTTCCACCTCACCTTCCGGCGCTTCATAACCGCGGCTGAGCAGCGCGCCTGCATCCGGCACCGGCAGGCCTTTGCGGTCCAGCTTGCCGTTGGCGGTGAGCGGCAGCAGCGCCAGCCAGACATAGGCCGACGGCACCATGTAATCGGGCAACTGGCCTTGCAGATGGGCACGCAGCGCGTCGATCGGCAGCGGCGCAGCGGCGGTGTAGTACGCCACCAGGCGCTTGTCGCCGGGTTCGTCTTCGCGCACCAGCACCACGGCGTCGTTCACGCCGGCGAAGGCGCCCAGGCAGGCTTCGATTTCACCCGGTTCGATGCGGAACCCGCGAATTTTCACTTGCAGGTCATTGCGCCCCTGGTAGAGCAAAGTGCCGTCGGCCTGCCAGCACGCCAGGTCGCCCGTGCGGTACAGCACGCCTTCGCCAAACGGGTTCGGGATAAATTTTTCGGCGGTCAGTTGCGGCTGGTTCAAATACCCCGTGGCCACGCCCGCGCCACCGATATACAGCTCGCCGACTGCGCCCAATGGCAACAGTTGCTGGCGCACATCCAACACATAGACCTGGGCGTTCGCGATTGGCCGGCCAATCGGGATACCGCCCTCGCCCACCAGGGTGATTTCATGGGTGGTGGAGAAGGTCGTGGCTTCGGTTGGTCCGTAACCATTGAGCAGGTGCTGGGGCTTGCCATGCTTGAGCACACGGCCGATCACCTGCGGGTCGAGCACATCGCCGCCGACAATCAGGTAACGCAACTGCGCGAACACCGGCAGCAGCGCATCGGCGTACTGGTGGAACAGCCCGGCGGTCATCCACAACACGCTGACGGATTGCTCCTGCAACAGTGCGGCAAACGCGGCCTGGGACAAAAGCACAGCATGCTCGACCACCACCACACAGCCGCCATTGAGCAACGGCGCCCACACGTCGAGGGTGCTGGCGTCGAACGCCGGGTTGGAGGCGAAGGCCACGCGGTCCTGCGGGTTGAACTCGGCATAGCCGTTGTTGAGCACCAGGCGCGAGATCGCACGGTGCGGCACTTGCACGCCCTTGGGCGCGCCCGTGGAGCCGGAGGTGTAGAGGATGTACGCCACGCTTTGCGACGAAAGCGCCACGTCAGGGTTGCGCGGGGACAGCGCGTCCAGGTTCAGGTCGGCCAGGGTGTTCAGCACCCGCTGCGCGCCACTGTCCTGCACAATAAAGGCCTGGCGCTCCACTGGCGCGTTGACATCCAGCGGCACATACACGGCGCCGCATTTGAGAATCGCCAGTTGGCAGATCAGCAGATCGAGGCTGCGCGGCAGCGCAATCGCCACGCTTTCCCCCGGTTGCACACCCTGGTTGATCAGGTGATGGGCCAGGCGGTTGGCGCGGCGGTTGAGGTCGCGGTAGCTCAAGGACAGTTGGCCGTGCACGGCCGCCACGGCTTCGGGACGCGCCAGGGCCTGGGCCTCGAATAACTGGTGCACGGTCAGGTGCGATGGGTAATCGCGGGCAGTGGCGTTGAAATCCACCAGCAATTGGTTGCGCTCGGCAGGCGGCACAATCGACACGCCGTGCACCGGTGTGGTCGGTGCCTGTTGCAGCGCGGTCACGAGGTGGCGCAAGGCGGTGAGCATGTAGTCGCCGACGCGCTGCACGTCCAGCGACGCCACGCCTTGCACGGCCAGCGCGAAGCCTGAGCCCAGGTCATCGACATTGAGCACCAGCGGGTAATTGCTGCGCTCTTCGGAACTCAGGATCCGGATGCCGGATGCGGCAAACGGGCTGTCGCCCGGCGCTTCATCCGGCGCGCTGTGGCGATAGTTGAGCAGCGTGCTGAACAACGGCAACGAACCCGGTACCCCGCTGCAACGCTGGGCCAGGGACAGCGATGCGTGTTCATGCCCAAGCAACTGCGCCAGGCGCGCATGGGTGGCGCGTACGGCGGCCTGTACGCCGACCGCGCCAACGCTGACCCGCAGCGGCAAGGTGTTGATGAACATGCCGAGGGCGCGGTCGGCGCCCTCGCCGCCCTGCATGCGGCCCAGTAGCACGGTGCCAAACACCACGTCCTGTTGACCGGAGACTTGCCCCAGCACCTGGGCCCAGGCCAGGTGCACCAGGCTTGCGGTGCTCACGCCCAACTGCCGCGCCTGTTCGCGCAGGCCCTGGCTCAGGGCCGGTTCCAGCGGCAGGTGCGCCTCGACAATGCCGCTGCCGTCGCCATGCACGTCCTGCAACCCGAAGGCCAGGGTCGGCTCGTCGATATCGCCCAGCATCTCGCTGAAGAACGCTTCATGCTGCGCCTGGCTCACGCCAAGGCGCGCCTGGGCCACGTAGTTGCGGTACTGCACCGCGTCGGGCAACTGCGCGCCGCGCCCGGACAGGCTGGCGCTCATCTCCTGCACCAGCACGTGCAGGGCGGTGTGGTCGAGCAGGATATGGTGCAGCAACAGGATGCCGACGAAGCCGCCCGGCGCTTCGGCGTAAGCCAGGCGCATCAGCGAGGCACGGGACAAGTCGAGGCGGTAGTGGCGTGGGTCGAAGCGGTGTTGCAGGTCGGCCATGGGCAGGTCGATGCGCTCGACCACCAGCGGCGCCTCGCGCAGTACGACTTGCACCGGTTCGTCCAGGCCTTCCCAGAGGATCGCGGTGCGCAGGATGTCATTGCGCTCGATCACGCTGTGCAGCGCCTGGATAAAGGCGTCCACCGCTGCTTGATCATCAAAGCCCAACTGGACTTGCAACACATAGGGATCGCCCTCGACGGTTGCCAGGTGGTGATACAGGATGCCGGCCTGCAACGGCGCGAGGCCGTAGATGTCCTGCACATTGCCAATGCCGCCGGGCACCTGTTGCAGGATATGGTCGATGGCGGCCTGATCGAGCTCAATCAGCGCCAGCATGTCCGGCGTGATGACGGTGCTGTCCGGGTGGATCCGGTTGACCGGCACCTGTACTTCCCGCTGCCCGCCCACTGCGGCGGCGAGCGCGGCCAGGGTGGGTTGGCCGAACAACACGCGCACATCGGCGCTGAGGTCGGCCTGGCGCATGCGCTCGATCAGCTTGACCGCCAACAGCGAATGGCCGCCCAGTTCGAAGAAGTTGTCGTCGCGGCCAATGCGGTCGAGTTTGAGCAGGTCTTGCCAGATCGTCGCGATGGTTGTTTCGACGGGGCCGTGCGGCGCCTCGTAGCCACGTCGGGCCAGCGCGTCGGCATCCGGCGCGGGCAAGGCCTTGCGGTCGAGTTTGCCGTTGGCGGTCAGCGGGAAGGCGTCCAGCACTACGAAGGCGCTGGGCACCATGTGGTCGGCCAGGCTAAGGCGCAAGTGATCGCGCAGCACCGCGACGCTGACGTCGCCCTCGGCGATCACATAGGCCACCAGGCGCTGATCACCCGGCGCGTCTTCACGGGCGATGACCACCGCGTCGCGCACACCTTGAGCGGTGGCGAGGCGCGCCTGGATTTCGCCGAGTTCGATACGGAACCCACGGATTTTTACCTGGTCGTCGTTGCGTCCCAGATAGTCCACGCTGCCATCGGCCAACAGGCGGCCGAGGTCGCCGGTCTTGTACAGGCGCTGGCCGGTGATTGGGTCGGTCAGGAAGCGCTCGGCCGTCAGTTCGGCGCGGTTCAGATACCCTCGCGCCACCCCGGCGCCGCCGACGTACAACTCGCCGACCACACCCAATGGCAGCGGCTCGCGGTGCGCGTCCAGCACATACAGTTGCAGGTCGGGAATGCGCACGCCAATCGGGCTCACGCCCACCAACTGCGCATCCGCCGCTTCCAACGGGCGATAAGTCACGTGCACGGTGGTTTCGGTGATGCCATACATGTTCACCAGTTGCGTACCGGCATTGATCGCACGGGCGTACCACGGCTTGAGCATCCCCGGTTCCAGGGCTTCGCCGCCGAAAATCACCTGGCGCAGCGAGTGGGCCTGGGGGCTGTTGCCCTGGGCCGCAATCAACTGGCGGAAGGCGCTGGGCGTCTGGTTGAGGATGCTCACACCGGCTTCGCACAGCAGCGTATAGCACTCGTCCGGCGAGCGGCTGACCAGTTGCGGCACGATCAGCAACTGACCGCCGTGCATCAACGCACCCCAGATTTCCCACACCGAGAAGTCGAACGCAAAGGAATGAAACAGTGCCCACACATCCGTGTGATTGAAGCCGAACCACTGCTCGGTGGCGCTGAACAGTCGCGCCACCTGGCGATGCTCGATCATCACACCCTTGGGCTGGCCGGTAGAGCCGGAGGTGTAGATCACATAGGCCAGGTGCTGCGGGCTGACCACAACACGCGGATTGACCAGGGACTCGCCGCGCAGGCCATTGAGGTCGACCTGCGCCCGTTCGCCCACCAAGTGACGGGTGTTGGCTTGCACCAGCACCGCCAGCGGTTGGCTGTCGTGCAGGGTGTAGGCGATGCGCTCCAGTGGATACGCCGGGTCGATCGGCACATACCCCGCGCCGGCCTTGAGAATGCCCAGCAGGCCAATGATCATCTCCGGGCCGCGCTCCACGCAGATCGCCACGCGGTCATCGGGGCGCACGCCCTGGGCCAGCAGGCGATGGGCGACCTGGTTGGCGCGTTCGTTGAGTTGGCGATAGGTGAGGCGTTGTTGCTCATAGCGCAGGGCGATGGCTTCGGGGTGGGCGGCGGCGTGGGCTTCGACTTGCTGGTGGATCAGCGCGGTGTCGGCGTAGGCATGCGGGGTGTGGTTGAGGCTGTGCAGCAGGTGATGACGCTCGGTCTCAGGCAGGATATTCAGGCCGCTCAGCGGCATGTCCGGTCGCTGCTCAAGGGCGTCGGCCAGGCTGTGGAGCGCCGTGTGCAGGTAGTTCGCCACGCGCGCTGCGCCGATGGAGGCGTCGACCATCACCGTCAGCGCGAAGCCTTCGCCCAGGTCATCCACATTCACCGTCAGCGGGTAGTTGGTGCGCTCCTCGGCGCCCAGCACCTGGATGCCTTCGGCGACCTCGATCACCTCGGCCATATCCGTGGCGGCACTGTGGCGATAGTTGAGCATTGCGCTGAACAGTGGCGTCGGCGCGGCAACCCCGCTGCACCGCTGGGCCAGCGCCAGGGAGGCATGCTCGTGATTGAGCAACGTGGTGAGCCACGCGTGGGTGGCCTTGACCCCGGCGCGCACGCCCTGCTCGCCCACGTCCACGCGCAACGGCAAGGTGTTGATGAACATCCCGAGCGCCCGCTCACCGCCCTCGCCCGCGCCCATGCGGCCGAGCATCACCGTGCCGAACACCACCGCCTCACGGCCCGAGACCACGCCCAATACCCGAGCCAGCGCCAGGTGCATCATGCTTGCCACGCTCACCCCCAATGGCCGCGCCAGGCTGCGCAGGCGGCGGCTCAGCTCAGCGTCGACCGGCAGGCGCGCCTCGTCGATCCCCTGGCCATCGCCCTGCACGTCCTGCAAGCCAAATGGCAGGGTCGGCTCATCGATATCCGCGAGCATCTCGCGGAAAAACCCTTCATGAACCTGCTCGCTGACGCCATGGCGCACCTGGGCGATATAGCTGCGAAACGCCACCGGCTCAGCGGCCTGGGCTTGCTGGCCGGCCAGGTACAGCTGGATCTCATGACGCACCACATCCAGGGCGGTGTGGTCGAGGATGGTGTGGTGGAACAACAGCATGGCGACGACACGCTGGTTGGCGCGATCGTCGGCAAACACCAGGCGCAACAGCGGCGCCTGGCCCAGGTCCATGCGATAGGTGCGGGCGTCGTAGCGTTGTTGCAACTGTGCAAGTACGTCGCCACCGTCAAAGTGCGCTTCCTCACAGGCCAGGCTTGCCTTGCGCCACACCACTTGCAGCGGCTCATCCAGGCGCTCCCAGACCATGGACGTGCGCAGAATATCGTGACGGTCGATCACCCATTGCAGCGCCTCGGCAAAGGCATGCAGGCGCACGCGGCTGTCGAACGCAAACTGCGCATGCAGCACGTAGGGATCGCCCTGCCCGGCCGAGAGGTGGTGATACAGCATGCCCTCCTGCAACGGCGCCAACGGGTAAATGTCCTGCACATTCGCCACACCACCGGGGATGGCCGCGACAATGCGGTCGATGGCCGCCTGGTCGAGGCTCACCAACGGCAACATCTCAGGCGTGATGCGGTAGGCCGGGCTGAGCCAGTCACCGCCATGCTCCGCCACCAGTGCCAGCAGTCGGAGCTTGTGGGCGATCAACTGATCCCACAGCCGATCATCCAATGCCTCGTCGTCACCGAGGATGATCAGGTCGCCCTCCTCCAGTTGCAGACGGATCGCATGGGTGGAAATCGCTGCCAATAATTCGCTGAACTGCATGGGGGTAACCTGCCTGGTAAGTCACGGTGAAGGAGAAAAGTCCGTTTTCAGCTGCCGTTTGCATCGGATGCGCTGGGCGCCTCGCCTTGAAAAAAGCGGGCACAGCCGGGGGCCTGGAGAGGCTTCCGGTAGGGGTGGGAAATTAAGGGATTTGGCGGGTGGGGGGTGACATGGGAAGCGGGGACAAGGGGAATCGACGAGGGTTCAGTTTATTCCAGCGCCAACGTGACATCTTCACAGGGCCCCCTCTGCGGCACCAGATGAATATCGACACGCCGGTTGGCAGCACGCCCGACCTCGGTGCCGTTGCTGGCGATTGGCTGACTGGCCCCAACGCCCTGCACGGCAAAGCAGCTGTCGGCAATGCTCCCCATGCGTTGCATCCAGTCACGCACAGCGGATGCGCGCGCCTGGGACAGGGCCTGGTTCTGCTCGACAGAACCGGTTGCATCGGTGTGCCCGGCAATTACGATCAGCCAGCCCGGCCGGGCTTTGATGCCGACCAAGGCGTTGATCAACACGTTGGTGGAATCCGGTTTCAGCGTTGCACTGCCGGCATCGAACAGCGCCAGGCTGTCCAGTCGCACCGGTTCGGGCAGGTGGGTTTCAGGCTCAGGCACCACCAGCCACGTCCGCCAGGCGAACATCGAAAACAAGGCAAGGATAAGCCCCGATACCAATAGCCAGGGCAGTAGTGGGTGGCGCCGCAGCGGCGCTTCAGGAGGCGGCAGGATCACGACAGGTGTCATCAATGCCGGACTTATCACCCTCAATGGCACCGGTAGCGCTTCACTGGATGAGCCGAGCTGTTCCAAGCGCTGGCCGACCTGTTGACGCAGCGCCTGGAGCGACGGCAACGTGCCGTAGGGCGAAAAGCGTGGCTGCAACCGGCCCAGCTCGGCGTGCAGGTGGGCCAGGACAGGCACGCTGTACGGCGTAATTGTCGCGCGGCGCAGCAGCACGTGCAGTTGATCGAACAGCCACCCCAACAGGTCGAGCCGGGAGGACTCCATTGGCGGCCATACATGTGGCCACTCGCTGACCAGCGCCTGGATAATTGCAATGCCCTGGGCCATCCCCTCCATACCCTGGCGCTGGGCGCACGCCAGGGTGTAGTTGCACGCGGTTTGCAGGTCTGCGCCGTTGCGCTCGAACAGCCTCATGCACCACCGCTCGACCTTCACCCAGTCCACATCCGGACAGGCGGGATGGCCGAGCTTGGCCAGCTCATCGCGCACGTCCGTGAATTCGCTGAAACTGCGCGGATCACCGCCCACTTGAATACCCATCCCAAACACTGTCGTCATCGAGTTTCCCTTGCGTTATCGCTTCAAGACCTGGACAGGTACTGCTCGCGCTTCAAGTGACGCACCAGCACTTTGCCCTCGGGGCCCAGGGTGGTGCCGAAGCTCACGCGGTGCCCGTCTTTCAGTTGCAGGTCCAGGGCATATTCAAGATGCCCCGGCAACGTCTGGGGCAGCAGTTCGACCGCCACCGCCGCCAGACGCGGTTCGTACTTCAGCAAAGTGGCGGTCATGGTGTTGATCAATCCATGGGCGGTGGCGGGCAACCCTTGCAGGATCAGGCCCATGTCCGGCAACCCGTAATCCGGCAGATGGCTGAGCGCACCCGCGCGGCTGTTAAGGATGCGTTGCACGTTATCCAGTACGGACAGGGTGTGCTGGTCCTGCTCGCTCACGCGATGCAGTTCAAGTTCACCCTCGAAATTTTGCAGCAGCAGTTCGTAAAGCGAAGGGTTGGGCTCGGTCATGGCTCAGTCCTTCCCCAGGGGCCGCAGCGTCAGGCGGTTGTCTCCCAGCTCGATCACCCGCGCCCGATCCGGGTCCAGGTCGTCGCGCGCCAAGGTCAGGCGCCACGTGTTGCGCCGGGTATCGGGGTCTCGGAACAAGGCCACCACCGTGACGAACCGTGTGTCCGCATCCATAGGCACATTCAGTTGCGTCCCCTCCTCCGGCCTCAGCACTACCGAGCGTTTGTCCAGCAACGCGCTCGCCAGAAGTTGATCATCATCGGCCAGCAAACCCTCGTAGGTGGCCAGCTCCACCGCCTTGTTGTCGCGCAGTTGGTAAACCCGTATCAGAGTCGGCACTGACAACCCACTCATGTCGCGGGTCTGGGTGTTCAACGCGGTGCGCGCGCTGAAATCCAGGTGCAGGGTTTTGACCTGCTTGTAGAAGATCGCCCTGGCAGTCGACGCCGTGCCGTCCGACACCGTCTGCGCCAGGCCACACCCCGCGAGCGCCAGCGCAGTCGCCGCCAGCATCAATGACTTAAAAACGGTACGCGACATGCTGCGTCTCCCTATTGCACGGGTTAATCGAAAGGCCCTGGTAGCGGCCAAGGTTGATCGAAAGGCTGTCATCAACCGGCGCCTGCCAGGCATCGCCGCGCCACCCGAGCACACCGGTCATGCCTAGCCGGATCGGCGCGTGCCCCAGCACCGGTAAAGGCAGGCTGCGCACCGGCAGTGACAACTGCAATTTCACCGTGCATCGCCAACCCAGGTAGACACGTAGCAGTACCAGCAAATCGCGATACAACTCGCCATCCGGCAACCAACCACGGGCTTGCAGGGGGTCGTCGGTATAGAGCGCCAGGCGCAGCTGGCTGTTGGCGTCCTGGCCGACGCTGCCCAGCGGCATACCCTGGGACAAGCTCACCGGACGTTGTCGGGAAAGGCTGGCCGGGTGCGCCAACGTAATGCGTTGCGCCCAGTGCGCAGTCACCTGCGCCTGGGTGTCGGGGGCCAGCAACTTGACCAATGCCATGATGCCTTCGGCATTGCGCGTGGGCAGGCGCATCACACTGAGCAATGCCAGGAAACGCGAGACCGGCGTAGCGATCTGTCGCGCAGTGCCGGGAATGCCCAGGCCGATCAGGCCCAACAGGCATTGCGAAGTTGCATCGGTGCCGCCGGCTTCGAACGTTGCCGGGTAGGAATACTTGCGCCAGATCCGGTAGAGCTGGGTGAACAGCCGGTGATTGAACATGTCCAGGAACGCTTGAAGCGCAGCATGACCTTCCCGGCGTTGCGCGATGTCATCCAGAAATGCCGTCGGCATCGGCGAGTCGACCCCGTACAAACCGAGCAAGCGTGTGCGTACCGTCGCTGGCCGCTCAGGGCATACGTCATCGATTTCGATCGACTTCAACTCGCTGGCCGGAAATCCCATGCCCGGATCAGGCCGAAAGCGCACAGCATCGTCGGCGGGATGCGCGGTGCTGCCCAAAGGTGGTTGCCCCGGTAACGCCTGCTCCAACAACTGGCAAAACCGATACAGATTGGCCTCAGCCACTCGCGGTTGCAGGGCGTCCAGCAAACCGACGGCTTTCAGCCGGGAATACGCTGACTGTGGTTCTCGTTCCATCGCAGGCACTTTCCAGTAGGTTGCAGGATCAGCGTGAGCTGGGTGAACACATGAATATCGGCATACAGAGCAAAGAAACGGTTAAGCGTTTCGCCGAACAGGCTGATGTCGCCCTCCCCCGAAAAGCCATGGGCGTCCAGGGTGATTTCGATATCAACCCCGCGCAGCAAAAAGCCTTTCTCGAACCGCTGCACCAGGTGATGCCTGACCTCGACAATCGCGGCCAGGCGACGCCGATTCAGCTCGCTGCCAGTCCAGTCATAGAGCGCGAGCGTGCCCCTCAGTACCTCGGCATCGCCCAGCATCGGCAGGAAGTTCGACCCCAGGTGGCTCAGCACCCGCCAGTGAAAGCGGTCACGATTCGGCGGATAGCACGGCAAGGTCGGCGCACACAGGTTGCGCACGCGTAAAGCAGTTTGAGTGGACTGCACCGCGGTATCGAGCAGCGTGCTTTGCAGGGCCTTGCGCGGTAACTGACCGTGAGTCCCGGTCAGGCGCAACGAGAGATTTTCCTGCTCAAGCAGGCGGTCTTTGTCGAAGCCTTCGCCACCCAGGACCAACCAGGTGTCGTGCAGGCCATTCGCCGCGCGCTTGAGACGCGTATGGAAGTAGCGCTCCGGCGCTTCATCGCGCAGCATGCCGCCCTTGTGCCGAAAACTGGTGAACGGCACATAGTCCTGGCGCTCGCCGTTTCTCGACGCGGTCACGCGGTCCACTGAATAGATCTCCATATGGCCATCCTGCAAGCGCATGGGGCGCAGCAGGTAGTCGGTTTGCAACGGCGCCAGGGTCAGCGGGTCGGCCTCCAGCGGGAATAGGTTGATCACCGGCACGGCGTGCAGGCGGATGTGCTCGCGGGTCAGCTCGAAGGTCGAGGGCCAGGGTTCACGCAGCACCACCTCAAGCTCGAACCACTCGGTGTCGGGGGCAAGCTGCAAGTGCTCCAGACCACACAGGGTCACGAACATGAACTTTTCGCGGAAGCTGAAATACTCCAGCAATAGCTGATAGCCGCTGAAGGCGCTGTCACCCTTGGGCCACAGCCGGTCCTCTTCAGCAAAGCCCTTGGGCGCAAAATGCGCGGTGACGGGCTGGCGTTCGGTGTGGCCGGCCCAGCGCACATACATCGCCTGGGTGTTGAGGGTGAGCGCCTGATGCAACGCACTGGCCAGGGGCGCATCGGCGTTGAGGTACAGAGGCAGTCGGCTGAGGTCGATCTGGCTCCAGTCGGTCAACGCTCCGCAGGAAAAACGCAGGCGCAACACTGAGCGGCCGTCCGGCTCAAAGCCCCGCCCAACCGCGACCAAAGCCAGCGGCCGCAGGGTCAGATCCTGGGTGGTGGTGTAGCGGCAGCGTGTACGGTGTGGCCCGATGGGTTGTGACAGCACTTCGAAACCCTGGGCGATCAACTCGCTGCCTTTCATCTGCGCCAGTTCCGGCACCAGCTCGACCACCGACAGCGACGCAATGGTGCGCAGGTAATGCGGCCACAGCAGGCTGACCAACCCTTCGGTCAGCTCCGGCAGGTCATCATCGAGTTTCTCCCGCAGGCGGCCCATCAGGAACGCAAAACCTTCGAACAGGCGCTCCACATAAGGGTCCTGCGCGCCTGGTTTGTCGAGGTTGAGCTGTGCGGCCCGATCCGGGAACGCCTCTGCGAACTCCTTACCGGCCTCGCGCAGGTAGCGCATTTCGGCGTCGAAGTAGTGCAGCGTCAGATTGTCCATGCTCACAGAAAAACTCCTGGTGTATGAGGGTCAGCCGCAGAGCACTGCGGCGCGTACCGGGTCGATGGCCACGAGCGCCGCCAGCAATGTTTCCATGCGCCGCGCCAGGGTGGGTTTGTCGGCGTCGTTGCGCTGGGCTTTCACGCGCAAGAGCTTGAGCAGGCGCGCCTTGACCTCGAAATTCAGCTCGGGCTCCCACTCGCCCAACGCCTGGCGTTGCGCGGTGGCGTCCAACTCCCCGAGCAGGTGGACGGCCAAGTCGCTCTTGCCATACTGTTCGGCCACCCGCGCCATCAGCAGGCGCAGCAGCCAGCGCTGGCGACCGGTGTGGATACCAGGGCGCGCGGCCAGCCAGGCGAGCGCATGGTCCACGCCGTCACTGTCAGCCTGGGCGATGGCCTCGCCTTCCAGCGACAGGACGTCGCCGTTGTCTGCCGCCGCAGCCACCGAGGTAACGGGCAGCCACGGCTGGGGTCGGTTGCCGCTGACATGCTGGACGATCCATTCGCGGGTGGTTTCGTCCGCGAAGGGACTCCCGTCGCTCCAGCACAACACCTCCAACCCCGGCAGGCGTTCGAGAAACATGCCCAGGTCGCGCTTGGTGATATCGCCCCAACCGTTCTCGGGCGCAGGTTGTTTGCTCAAGGCTTGGTACAGGTACCACTGCAGATCGAGCCAGAAATGGTTCACACCTTCGGCATAAATCCGCTCGACCTGATCGATCAACTCCGCCCAGTTCTGTTGCAGGTACAAGCGCTTGAGCTGTGCCCGATAGTCCCCTCTCGGCGGTGTCAGCCGCGTGTGGTTGTTCTCCTCTTGAGGCGGCGCCTGATGCACCGTGTCCCAGCGCAGGCTCTTCATCAGGCGATGAGCGGCCAGCCATCCCAAGGGTTGCTCGCGCAGGTAAACAGCCAGGGCCCGACCGCTGTCGAGCAGGTCGCGTCCGGATTTGATCGACGTGACGGGCAAGGCATTGGCTTGCG
The DNA here is from genome assembly GCF_023701505.1 of Pseudomonas sp. SR18. NCBI lineage: Bacteria > Pseudomonadati > Pseudomonadota > Gammaproteobacteria > Pseudomonadales > Pseudomonadaceae > Pseudomonas > Pseudomonas sp. SR18. The sequence continues at coordinate 275,575 of NZ_JAMQAU010000006.1, forward strand.
CCGAGGACTCGTGGCTGGCGGTGTTCTGCGGCACCAGCGCCTCCGTCCCGCCGGACTGTGCCAACCGCGCGGACAAGGCGGTATACAGCGGTTCCAGGTTTGGCCTTTGCCCCTGCGGCCATGTACTCAAACCACGCTCAAGCCAGGCAAGCGCCGCCGCGGTACGCTCGGCTTCAGCCTTGACCACTTCCGGGTACAGCAGCAGTGTGTCCAGCACCTTGCTGCTGGCCAACCATTCCAGGGCCATCCTGCGGCTTTGGGGCCGGGCAGGCAGCACCGTTTCGGCAAAGCGCTCAATCAACGCGGCCAACAGGCTGAGGCCGTCGGCCAACCCAACTTCGCCCTCCTTGTGCAAGCGCGCCCATAGGTAGTAAGTGGCGACACGCAGATCTTTGCAGCTCTGGTGCAGCAGCTTTTGCGCCAGTTGGGCGACCTGCCCGGCATCGGCACCGGAGAGCTTGCTGACTTCGTCGCGCATGCGCTGGAAGTCATCGTCGTAGCCAGGGTCTTTGCCGACGGGAAACTCGGCGCTGATGGGTTGCAGCCAGGGTTGCCAGTGGTCGGCCTGTTCGTGGGCGACGCAGAGGGCATCGCGGGTGCCCAGGCAGCGGGTGATCAAGGTGCGAAGGCTCATGGGAAACTCCCGTTTTGTGCGTAGGCTGCCTGGCTGTCGGGCTCGCTGAGAAATATCTGCGCGGGCAACGTGAAGCCTCTCAACGTGAGCAACGCCAACGGCCCTGCGTCAAATTCGGTGCGCAGGTGCCAGGTCAGGCTTACGCCATCGGGCGCCTTGAGCAGCAGGCGATAACGACTGTCAGCGTCGTCCAGCGGCGTGACCTGGGCGTTTTCCAGCCAGCGGATCAGGCCCCAGGTGCCGGGGTAATCGCCGAACAGGCGCTCGCCGGCATGCACGCTGGTCCAGCTCAGGCTTACGCCGGGATAGTCGCTGTGGCCAGGCCATTGAAAACGCTGCCAGCTTTCCTTCTGGTTGAAGTACTGATGCCGGTCGCCGTTGAGGATGAACGTGGTCTGCACCACATCGCGCACGGCTTTGCCTTGCAGCTCGAAGCTCAGCCCCATGCCGCCGTCGGTGTAGAGCAAATCGGCGAGGTTGCTGAGGTGGTTGATGGCGCCGAGAAACTGCGGATTGAAACGCAGCCCCTGGCTGTGGCGTGGATCGGCGACCCACTGGCTGCCCTCCTTGCGCAATACACCGCTCAGTTGCCGCTGTAGAAACTGCTCGATGCGCCCCGAATCCGCGCGGATCATCTGCCCCAGCATCGGCAACGAGGCATCGCTGGCCGTGGCCGCAAACGGGTAGCGACTGGCGAAGGCCGCGTTCCACGGATTGACAATGGAGCGCTGCCATTGGCTGTTCAGGCCGGCGGCCGACGGTTGCAAGACCCGCTGCCAGGCCTGCTCCAGCGGCTGCACGAACAGCGTCTGCGCCGCCCCGCTCCACTGCGCGCCCAGGCTGGCGGCGAGCAGGCTGCCGTAGGCCTGGGTGTCGGTCAGGTCTACACGGCGGCCTTGAAACACGGTTTGCGCCAGCGCCTGCGTCATTTCCAACGGGTCGGGCGCGGTGCTGACTTGCTGGAGTTTCAAGCGCACCCGCGTCACCTGGGTCAGGAACGCCTGGAGGCTCTGGCCGTCCGTGTTGTTCTTGTCCAGCAGCGCCAACAACGGGCCGAAGGTCGCCGACAGCGGGTCCTTGATTTCGCGCACAGGGACCTTGTCCTGGCCAATCAGCCTGTGTGCGGATGCCGCCAGCGAATCGACCAAGGCCTCGGTGCGAGTGCCAGCCTGCGCGTGATAGGCCACGGTATTCATCAGCGCAATCAGCGGTGACTGGCGCACATCGCTCATCAGCGCCAACTGGTCGATGGACTCGTCAAGGCTCGCCGCCGGTTGCCAGCGCAGGCTGTTGAGCAGGTCCAGCCAGGCGCTGGCATAGTCCTGGAAGTAGCGCTCGGCAAGGCGCTCGCGTAATTGGTCGGGGCGCAATCGGGTGTCGACGTCGGCGGGTTTGTCGCTGAGTACCCAGTCGATTTCCTCACGACGGGCGTCGGCGATGTCATCGATGGCTTGGCGCACCTGCCCCTCCCACGCCTGCCGGGTGAAGACGCCGGGCACGCTGGCGTCGCTGGAAAACAGCGCAAAGGCATCGGTGTCGCCGACCAGTTGGTGCAGGTCAAGGGCCGGATAGTGAGTGGCGGCGTCATCGAGCAGTTGCTGGTACAGGTTGGCCTCGGCATTACGCTGGCCCAGTTGACCCAGCAGGATCTGTCGTACGTGCGCGATCAGCCGCGCGTCAGGTTCGATGCGCCAGGTCGGGTTGGCGGCCAGGTGCTCGGCATAGAATCGCCAAAGCGCGGGCGACAAGGTTTGCAAAAGACCTGGCGTAACTCCTGGGCGGGAGGGCTCAACGCTGCCCAGGGTTTTGACCAACAAGTCGGCATCAGCTTTGTCCGGACGCGCCATCATCAGGTAGGCCTTGAGCGGGTCATAGGCCTCGCGGGCGCGCTCGGCACGCTCTGGGTTATCCGCTTGCAGCCGGACCAGCGCGCTGAGTTGCTGACGAAGGCTTGCGGCGGCCGGGTCGCGGATCAGGCGGTTGTTGGCCTCGACGTAGCGCGGCCACACCGTTTCCAGCAGCGCCGGGTTTTGATTCAGGCCGAAGCGCTGGTACCACGGTGCACCGTGTTGAACGCGATCATCCAAGCGCGCCAATTCGCGGACCAGTTCGTTGAGGGCCTGGAGCTGTTCGTCAGCCTGGGAAGCGTGCTGCAAGGCCTCAACCGAGGCTCGAACCTGCTGGATCTGGGCGCGATTGCTGATAAAGGACAACAGCAGCCCTGCGCTCCACAGCATGGCCACGCCGAGGGCCAGCACATACCCGATTCGCGGCACACTCCAGCCGAATCGACGATGATTGAGGGGCTTGTCATCGAGCACACCCTGCCAGGCGCCATCCACCGGCCAGAAATGTTCGGGCATGTTGTTGATCGGCAACACCGGCAGACTGAACCACACCCCACGCAACGGCACACCGGCGGCCAACTCGCCAGCCAGGGGCGCCAGGGTGTGACACCAACGCGCAATGCCCTCGTCTTGCAGATCCCGCGACAGGCGCAGCAGGAAGTCATGGTTCATGACCGCGTTCATCTGCGCCAGGCCCTCGCGGCGCAAGGGTTCCACCAGACGTGTCAACGCATTTTCCAACACCGCCGGCGTAAAGCGAGCAGGCAAATGACAGCCGACCGGTTGCGCCATGCGCCCGGCCTGACGCCATTGGCTGTCGCAGACCTGCCACAAGTACAGCGGCAACTGCCAGCCAACGCGTTTGGCCAGGCGTTGCAACTGCCGCACACCCGCGCCCATTGCCGCATCGTCGGCGGCCTGGTTTTTATCCAGCGCCCAGACCACCCCGTCCAGCGCCCGCCCGCGGCTCAGGCCTTTCCAGCGCTCGGAGAATGATTGATCCAACCCCGCCTGGGCGCTGCCGCCCCAGAGCAGAACGGTACGTTGGCCTTCCAGCCAGAAGTGCTTGGTCAGGGTTGGGGCGAGGGCTTCGATTTCAGTGGGCTCGCCGATGACCAGTAGCAGGCGGGTTTTTTGGCGCCAGAAGAGGCCGTATTGAGTGCGCAGGCGGGCGCGCAACTCTGAAAAATGAAGATTCTTTTGGCGAGGCGCCATCATCGGTGCATCTGACGGGGCATAGACATTGTTCGCTTGCCCATATCGCCGGCGATTCTGACATTTTAAAAATGCCACTAGCCTTGGTAGGTGATAACCCGCCAGCGCGAGGAGGATGATCAATAAAAAAGCCAATACCTTGTGCGCATGTTCAATCAACCCGACCCGCTCACCGAACGTCCAGATCAGCCAGCCCAGCAGTAGCAAAAACGCGGTGCCCCATATTGCTGCGCCCACGTATCGCCACGAGTGACTCCAAGCGTTCATGCCAACTCTCCCGTAGTAACGGTACTAACCCAGTGCCCTGATTGTTCCCGGGCCAATACCAACAAAGGCGCGCGCTGATGCTGGGCCACCTCCACCGCAAGCGCGCTCACCAGCCAGTGACCGAGCGGCCCCGGCAGCCCGCTTAAATCCTCCTGAATCCATTGCTGCTCGACGCTCAGCGAAGCGCCATGGGCGCCAGCGACAGCAAGTATTTCACCAGTCAATGGTTGCCAGGCCGCGCTGTCGGCCAGCAGACCGGTTGCCTTGCAGGCAGTTGCCTGGGTTTGCAGCAACAGCGGTAGCTCGCTGTCCAGCGCACCGATATCCAATGGCATAGGCCTTGACAGACCCGCCGTGATAGGAAGTTTAAGAGCGATTGCCAGCCTGTCCGGACATAGGAGCAAGGCTGCGAGCCCGTCGGAGTAAGCACCTTTGCCATGCACCTGTAGCACCAGAATGAGCTCGATGACCGTGCTGCCGGTCTTTAGGGTTTCGTCGATCCAGCTGTACGACAATTCATCAGCCGTGCAGATCATCGCGGGAGGCGTTCGGTTTATCGCGTCACTCCAGACCCGCCGTAACCTATCGCTCAGGCCATCGTAATGACCGGGGTCGACATCGCTGAGCAGTGTCACTCGCAACTTCTGCCCTGAAGGCAGCGCTTTAATTGCCGACGCCACAGCGTGGATCAGCATCTGTAACCCGGCCTGGGCTCGCTCCGTTTCCACAGGCAAGACAGCAATACGCCGTGCTTGCCCGGTACGGGAAGGCAAGCCGGAAGGAGCTTGAGTCAATACACGCGCAGACACCTGATCCGGCAGCAGTACACAACTGGCGCAAATCGCCATGTGACGCCGGGCCCAGCCTTGCCAGGATTGCTGCGCTTCGTGTGCGCTTTCCTCAAGAAGCTGGTGATGGCTTAGCGCTCTGCCATAGACATGGGCACGGGCACCGAACGCCAAGAGCCACACCAACAACGGCATACCGGACAGTACCCGGACATCGAGCGCATGCAGCAACGACACACGTTCGGAGGAGTGCAAAAAAAACAACAGCACACACGCCAGCAACGCAACGACGGCCGCCCATAACCAACGCCCCAACAAGGGTGGCTTCGGCACATCCGCCAACGCGGATGGCTGACGATTCCAGCCCATGACTAACCCACCCCGCAATCGGGAGCGCTGGAAATCAGTTGGCAACCGCACTCACAACGACAGCCATTGACCACCATCGCCCGCCCCCCCTCAGACCAATCCCGGCTGCCGTCAACAATCCGGTTGACGCCATGCCCCGGCAGCGGGCAGCGCACCTCATCGCCTACCAATGCAACCCGTTTGCCATTAACGATGGTCGTGGATGAGGCCGATATGACCTCACCACCATGGGTGGTTTGATCACCTAATAAAACAAAGCCTTGGGACATCAACATTTCGCTCCATGGGTCATGTGTTCAAGTGCCCCATGCACTCAAACTTTCTTCAACGCTTGACTCGGTGAACGTCGCCACCAATTAAAAAGCAATGAGCCAACTTCTTATAACGAAGCAAACACAACTTGAATGCGTAATCGTCGATACCGAAAGCGCGTGAAAAAGATCACGGCTTCCATACAGGGAACTCAACTTCGCGCAAGGGATGAACGCTGCTCGGCAAGGGTTGCGTGAGCCCCTTATTCGTTGTCCTTTCACGGGAAATCCGCCCGTCAGCGCCGACCAGTCGATAGTCATATATCGGCAGCGCATTACCCCACTCATCCACAATAAGGTACTGCCCGAAACCAGGCTTTTCAGGGGACGGAATCCACTCGGGTAATAACCGTGGGCGACGGTCTGGACATCTTTCGTATTGCCAAACCGATAAACATTCACGGGCGCGTCCTGTGCGCAGGCTTTGTAGTTTCCAGAAGTCTGGTTGCGACTGACGTTCCTCCACTACGCTCCCGTCGGGATAGGTGAATTGGGTGTGGTTACCCTCTTTTTTCTCTTTTGGCTCAGTGGAGTAAACAGCAAAGCCCGAATGCAGAATGGGTTCAAAATGGACACGCCGAGCTTGTAACGCTTGATACTTGATATATATATGTCCCTCACCAGCCAAGCTGATGTATTTCTTATAGCCACCAAGAAAAGACTCACTTATCCACGGGTAGTAATCCTTCTTGATCGTCAGATCACCATCAACTTTGAAATCAGCTCCTCCCCGTGGCGAGTCGTTGTAGTCAAATATCACGACCACACCGCCGCCACCTCCAGCGGTCACGTTCTCGCCAAAACGCGTTGGATCGGCATACTCCACACCGAAGGTCACATTCGCCAAATGCCAGCGGCACGCTCCTCCGCCATCTTTTGGCAGTTTCACCTGGTAAAGATCGCTCTCTCCTTGGCGCTCCAGTTCCTTGTAAACCGACTGATGCCCATCCCGCTCCATACGTTGGCCGCTGGGGCCGCGTCTGATGCTCTTACAGATGGGCGAGCGATACATCACCCACATGGTTTCGGTTTTCAGTTCCTTGGGCAGTTTCACCGTGACGGTTATTGTTTCGCTGTTGGCCGGCGGCGCCAGGCTATAGTCCTGGCGGCAGCCGCTGACGCTGAAAAACATCACGCACAGAACCATTAACCGGCGCTGCAATATGGGCCTGCGCTTGGCGGCATCCACGGACTCGACAATCGAACTTGGCATGGTCGACCTCATCACTTCCATACAACAGGGAAAACAACTTCGCGCAAGGGATGAACGCTGCTCGGCAAGGGTTGCGTGAGCCCCTTATTCGTTGTCCTTTCACGGGAAATCCGCCCGTCAGCGCCGACCAGACGATAGTCATATATCGGCAGCGCATTACCCCACTCATCCACAATGAGGTACTGCCCGAAACCAGGCTTTTCAGGGGACGGAATCCACTCGGGTAATAACCGTGGGCGACGGTCTGGACATCTTTCGTATTGCCAAACCGATAAACATTCACGGGCGCGTCCTGTGCGCAGGCTTTGTAGTTTCCAGAAGTCTGGCTTCGATTGGCCGTCGGCTACGACGCTGCCGTCGGGATAGGTAAATTTAATGAAATTTCCAACTTTATGTACCTTTGCCCCCTCTGAGCTCACCACAAAATTCGAATACAGTGTGGGTTCGAAATACACATAGCGAGCTTGTAACGCCTGATACATGAGATAAGTACTGCCCTCACCTGCCAAACTAATACGTTTACTGTAGCCACTTAAAAAATTCTCATGTAACCAAGGGTAATACTCCTTCTTGATTGTCAAATCCCCATCGGCCTTGATATCAGCTCCTCCCCGTGGCGAGTCGTTGTAGTCAAATATCACGACCACACCGCCGCCGCCTCCAGCGGTCACGTTCTCGCCAAAACGCGTTGGATCGGCATACTCCACACCAAACGTCACATTCGCCAAATGCCAGCGACACGCCCCTCCACCATCTTTTGGCAACTCAACCTGATAAAGATCGCTCTCTCCCTGACGCTCCAGTTCCTTGTAAACCGACTGATGCCCATCCCGTTCCATACGTTGGCCGCTGGGGCCGCGTCTGATGCTCTTACAGATGGGCGAGCGATACATCACCCACATGGTTTCGGTTTTCAGTTCCTTGGGCAGTTTCACGGTGACGGTTATTGTTTCGCTGTTGGCCGGCGGCGCCAGGCTATAGTCCTGGCGGCAGCCGCTGAGGCTGAAAAACATCACGCACAAAACCATTAACCGGCGCTGCAATATGGGCCTGCGCTTGGCGGCACCCACGGACTCGACAATCGAACTTGGCATGGTCGACCTCATCACTTCCATACAACAGGGAAAACAACTTCGCGCAAGGGATGAACGCTGCTCGGCAAGGGTTGCGTGAGCCCCTTATTCGTTGTCCTTTCACGGGAAATCCGCCCGTCAGCACCGACCAGTCGATAGTCATATATCGGCAGCGCATTACCCCACTCATTCACAATGAGGTACTGCCCGAAACCAGGCTTTTCAGGGGACGGAATCCACTCGGGTAATAACCGTGGGCGACGGTCTGGACATCTTTCGTATTGCCAAACCGATAAACATTCACGGGCGCGTCCTGTGCGCAGGCTTTGTAGTTTCCAGAAGTCTGGTTGCGACTGACGTTCCTCCACTACGCTCCCGTCGGGATAGGTGAATTGGGTGTGGTTACCCTCTTTTTTCTCTTTTGGTTCAGTGGAGTAAACAGCAAAGTCCGAATGCAGAACGGGTTCAAAATGGACACGCCGAGCTTGTAAGGCTTGATACGTGAGATAGATATCGCCCTCACCTACAAGACTAATTCGCTTCTTATATCCACCCAAAAAGGCTTCTTTTATCCAAGGGTAATACTCTTTCTTGATCGTCAGATCACCATCAACCTTGAAATCAGCTCCTCCCCGTGGTGAGTCGTTGTAATCAAATATCACGACCACACCGCCGCCGCCTCCAGCGGTCACGTTCTCGCCAAAACGCGTTGGATCGGCATACTCCACACCAAAGGTCACATTCGCCAAATGCCAGCGACACGCCCCTCCACCATCTTTTGGCAGCTCAACCTGGTAAAGATCGCTCTCTCCCTGACGCTCCAGCTCCTTGTAAACCGACTGATGCCCATCCCGTTCCATGCGTTGGCCGCTGGGGCCGCGTCTGATGCTCTTACAGATGGGCGAGCGATACATCACCCACATGGTTTCGGTTTTCAGTTCCTTGGGCAGTTTCACGGTGACGGTTATTGTTTCGCTGTTGGCCGGCGGCGCCAGGCTATAGTCCTGGCGGCAGCCGCTGACGCTGAAAAACATCACGCACAAAACCATTAACCGGCGCTGCAATATGGGCCTGCGCTTGGCGGCATCCACGGACTCGACAATCGAACTTGGCATGGTCGACCTCATCACTTCCATACAACAGGGAAAACAACTTCGCGCAAGGGATGAACGCTGCTCGGCAAGGGTTGCGTGAGCCCCTTATTCGTTGTTCTTTCGCGGGAAATTCGCCCATCAGCACCGACCAATCGATATTCATATATCGGCAGCGCATTACCCCACTCATCCACAATGAGGTACTGCCCGAAACCAGGCTTTTCAGGGGACGGAATCCACTCGGGTAATAACCGTGGGCGACGGTCTGGACATCTTTCGTATTGCCAAACCGATAAACATTCACGGGCGCGCCCTGTGCGCAGGCTTTGTAGTTTCCAGAAGTCTGGCTTCGATTGGCCGTCGGCTACGACACTGCCGTCGGGGTAGGTGAATTTAATGAAATTGCCAACTTTGTGTACCTTTGACCCTTCCGAACGAACCAGTACCGAAGAGTGAAAAACAGGTTCGAAATACACTGTTCGCGCCTGCAATG